>NZ_JBFUGT010000211.1:0-11254 GCF_056402775.1 Rhodococcus sp. P3_B8 | reverse complement strand
ACCTTTCATGGCGTGGAGCATCTTTTGTGGTCGATGGCGTCTGTCGCGTCCCCGCCGAGCGCGGCCTCGGTGCATTGCTCACCGATCGCGACGCAGCACAACGGCATGAATTCGAAGGCGGTGCATGCGAGGAGTCGCAGCAGGAAACGAACTGAACAACCGACGAGGCATCCCCAGATGCCGGACGAGAGGAAACAAGCATGGCTGAGAACACAGGTACTGGCTGGACCGGTGGACAGAACGCGTTCGGTGACTTCGCCCCCGGACTCGTCCACTACACCGACAAGATCCTGTTCGACGAGGTGTGGGAACGGCCCGATCTGTCCAAGCGCGACCGCAGCCTGGCCACCGTGTCGGCCCTGCTCGCGATGGGCAACATCGACCAGCTGAACTTCCACCTCCCGTTCGCCCGCGACAACGGCGTGACCGAACAGGAACTCATCGAGACCATCACCCACCTTGCGTTCTACACCGGCTGGCCCAAGGCCATGTCCGCGATGACCGTCGCCAAGAACGCCTTCACCACCGAGGAGAACTGAACCGCATGTACGGAGCCGTCATCCACGCCCCCGGCGACGTCCGCTATGAACAGCGCGAGGACCCGCAGATCCTCGCCCCGACCGACGCGATCATCCACCTGGCCGCATCCTGCGTGTGCGGGTCGGACCTGTGGGACTACCGCGGCATCAACCCCGTCGACCAACCCACCCCGATGGGCCACGAATACGTCGGCGTCGTCGAACAGATCGGCAACGACGTCAACAACGTCAAGGTCGGTGACTTCGTCGTCGGATCGTTCTTCGCCTCCGACAACACCTGCGAGATCTGTCAGGCCGGTTACCAATCCCGCTGCGAGCACGTCGAGTTCGCCGGCGCCGGTGGTGCGCAGGCACACCTGCTGCGGGTCCCCCTCGCCGACGGAACCCTCGTCGCCACCCCCGGCATCCCCGATCCGGACCTGGTCCCGTCGTTGCTGGCCGCCTCCGACGTGCTCGGCACCGGCTGGTACGGCGCCGTCGCCGCCGAGGCCGGCCCCGGTAAGACTGTGGCCGTTGTCGGTGACGGAGCGGTGGGCTTGCTCGCCGTTCTCGCCGCCAAGCAACTCGGCGCCGACCGGATCATCGCCATGTCCCGCCACGAGCCCCGCCAACGGCTGGCCCTGGAGTTCGGAGCCACCGACATCGTCACCGAACGCGGCGACGACGGTGTCGCGAAAATCAAGGCACTCACCGGCGGACTCGGCGCGCACTCCGTGATCGAAGCGGTCGGGACACAGGAAGCGATGATGCAGGCCATCCGGTCGACCCGCCCCGGTGGGCATCTCGGTTTCGTCGGCGTCTCACACGGTGTGAACCTGCCCGGCGAAGAACTGTTCTACGCCGAGATCCACCTGCACGGCGGTCCCGCCCCGGTGCGCCGGTTCCTGCCAGACCTGATCGACCGGATCTGGCGACGCGAGATCGACCCGGGCAAGGTCTTCGATCTCACCCTCCCGCTGAGCGAGGTCGCCGAAGGGAACAAGGCCATGGACGAGCGCCGCGCCATCAAGGTCCTCCTCCAACCCTGAGTCTCTTCCACGGCCGAATTGTCGCTTCCCGTCCTCGGCACGGGCGGGAAGCGACGCTCTCTGCTCTGAGGAAAGCGAATCACAATGAAAGCCATCGCACTCGAGACCTACGGCGGACCCGACGTCCTCCATCCGGTCGATCTCCCGGACCCGCATCCCGGCCCCGGGCAGGTGCGTGTCCGGGTCCACGCCGCCGCTATCGCGCCGGTCGACACGATGCTCCGCACCGGACTGTTGGCCGAGATGAATGCTGGGCTGCACCCGCCGTTCGTGCCAGGCATGGAGGTCGCCGGCGTCGTCGACGAGGTCGGCGACGACATCGACCCGGCTCTGGCGGTCGAGGCCGGGCAGAAGGTCGTCGGATTCGTGGACAATCTCGGCGCACACGGCGGTTACAGCGACTACGTCGTCCTGCCCGCCGCGTCGGTCACCCGCATCCCAGAGGGGGCGTCCGCACCGGAGGCGGCGAGCTTCATCAACAACTCGATGACTGCGCTCAACGCGCTCGAGGCCCTCCACCTTCCTACAGGGGCGACACTACTGGTCACCGGCGCGGCCGGCTCGGTCGGCGGATACCTCGCCCAGCTCGCCCACCACGCAGGCCTCCGGGTCATCACCATCGCAGGCTCTGGGGACGACGACCTGRTCCGCTCGTTCGGCGCCGACCAGATCGTTCACCGCGGACCGGACGCCGCGCGCGAGGTCGTCGCGCGTGTCCCGGGCGGGGTGGATGCGGTCGCCGATGCCGCCCTACTCGGCGATGACATTGTCGGTGCGATCCGCGACGGCGGGCAACTGGCCACCTTCCGCCCCTACCACGGGGATCCAGGACGCGGGATCCGGGTGCACGGTCTGAACGTGCGGCAACGCGCGACCGACCATCCCGCAATCACTCACCTGCGCGACCTGGTCAATGAGGGCGTCCTGACCATGCGGGTCGGGACGGTGTTGCCCGCCGCCGAAGCACCGGAAGCGCACCGGCTTCTGGACGCCGGCGGGGTGCGCGATCGCATCATCCTCGAATTCCCCGTCCACGAACCCTCCGACGAAAGGACGACACATGAAACGTTGGCCGACCCCACACATTGAGCGGATCGTCGACGCCGACGACCTGCACATCGCACCCTTCCGCGCAGATGGCATCACGCCCGGCACCCCGACCTGGATCTGGTCCGTCGTGGTCGACGGGCGCCTGTTCGTCCGAGCCTGGAACGGCACCCGCTCCCGCTGGTACCAGGCCGCCATCGCCCAGCGGGCCGGGCAGATCACCACCGCTGGCGCAACCTACGACGTCGCATTCCACTCTGCCGACCCAGGACTGAAGGATCGGATCGACGCCGCGTACCGAACCAAGTACGCAGCCAGCAGTTACCTGCCACCCATGGTCGCTTCCGGCCCCCAGGCCGCCACCGTCGAAGTCACCCCGCGCCCCGCTCCACAAGCCTGAGCAGGACAAATCGCGTCCACCATCGACCCGTGTGAAAGGAACTCTTCCGTGCGATCAAAGCCCCTCGCCTTAGCATTCGTATTCACATTCGCCGCGACCTTGCCACTGCTGCTTGCCGCCTGCAGCACCAACACGACCGACGATGACACAGGGGCTCCTTCACCATCGACTGCACCGACTTCGCCATTGACACCCCGCGTACTCGACACGACGGCCTCCCATGACGCTGTAGGCACGACCGTCCGCTTCACCGCCGGTGACACGTCGATCCACGTCACCATGGCAGACAATCGGGCTGCCCAGGACTTCCTGTCGATGCTCCCGCTGACTCTCGAGTTCGAGGACTTCGCTGGCAACGAGAAGATCAGCTACCTGCCCCGCGAACTCGACCACGAGGAAACCGAAGGCTCAATCCTGAACCAGGGCGACTTCCTGTACTACATTCCCTGGGGCAACGTCGGATTCTGGTACACCGCCGAACCCAGCACCCACGCCGCCGACTCCGTCGTACTCGGCAGCTACGCAGCCAGCCTCGACGACCTCCAATACCTCGAAGGACGCGACGTCACCGTGGAAGCCCTCCCGTGAACGACCAGGCGACCCCTCCCCTCGGTCACACGTCAGGCAAGCCCAGCGCGACGCGTCGGGCTAGCACAGGCGGCCAAATGCCTCTCAAATCAACCACAACAGACGAATCGACTGGGAGGGCACGGCTTCGCCGGATGTCTGCCGCACGCTACCCAACAGCCACGCCCCTCCGTCCGGACACACCCGTCCTCGTTTCGACGTCAGCTGGTGAACAGTGGTTTACTCGATGAGTAAACACATGTTCACCATTGCTACGAGGAGTTCCGTGAGTCCGCCCTTCGACATCTCCGCGTCCGAGTCGTCGTCACGTAGCTGGATAGTGGTTGCGACGCTTGCCCTGACCGGCACCGTGGTCTCCCTTCAGCAGACCCTCGTCCTTCCGCTGCTTCCCGACCTTCCGGAGTTGCTCGGCACCACCGCCGACAACGTTTCGTGGCTTGTCACCGCGACCCTTTTGTTCGGTGCCATCTCGATACCGACCGTCACCCGCCTCGCCGACATGTTCGGGAAGAAACGGATGATGATGGTCGCGCTGGCGGCAATGGTGCTCGGCTCGGCACTCGGTGCGCTGAGCACCGATCTCGCGCTCGTGATTACGGCCAGGGCCATGCAAGGCGTCGGACTGTCGCTGGTACCGGTGGGTATCGCAATCATGCGTGATGAGCTGCCGCGAGAGCGTGTGCCGCTCGGCGTGGCGTTGATGAGCGCGAGCCTGGCCATCGGTTCGGGTGCCGGCCTGCCCCTGTCCGGGTTGATCGCGGCGCATCTGGACTGGCATGCCATCTTCTGGGTCACCGGCGTCGTTGGAATGGTCGTTCTCGCGGCAGTCTGGCGAGTGATCGACGAGTCTCCGGTACAGACCGGCGGATCCTTCGACTACCGCGGGGCGATAGTTGGGACGGTTGCTCTGACGGCCGTAATGCTTGCGGTGTCCAAGGGAGCGCACTGGGGATGGACCTCGCGTCTCACTATCGCTCTGGCGGCCGCCGGGGTGCTGTTGCTCATCGTTTGGGTACCCATGGAGCTCCGAGTACGCAACCCGCTGGTCAATGTCCGTGTCGCGGCGCGACCGCCTGTTTTCCTTGTCAACCTCGCCTCGTTGTTGCTGGGTTTTGCAATGTTCGCGAACATGCTGGTAACCCCACAGCTCCTACAGCTGCCGGTGAGCTCCGGCTACGGCCTCGGCTTCGACGTTCTGAGCACCGGACTCTGGATGGCCCCGATCGGGTTGATCTTCGGAGTGACGGCTCCGGTATCGGCGGTACTCATCCGCAGATACGGTCCCCAGATGACTCTGCTTGCCGGGGCAATGATCATGGCCGGTTCCTACGTCGCCCGGGTCTACCTGAGCGATAGCGTCTGGCAGATCGTGACAGGTGCGGTGCTGGTAGGAGCAGGGACATCCATGACCTACGCCGCGTTGCCCACGCTGATCATGCGCGCTGTGCCGGTGACGGAATCCGCATCGGCGAACGGCCTGAACACCCTGCTCCGGTACATCGGTACGTCGACCGCCAGCGCCGTGATGGCGGCGGTCACCACGATGAGCGTTCAACGTGTCGCAGATGACGTCTTCCCGAGCTTCGGAGCCCTCCTGCTGGTGTTCTGGCTTGCCGCCGCGGCCTCGCTTACGGCAGGGCTGATCGCGCTGTCCATACTCGGTTTGCGTGAAGCTCAAGAAGAGTCACCCGAACAACCGGGTCGCATTCGCGCCGCAGTGGCACGCGGCCGCGTGCTCAGCAAATCCGAACGACCCATCCGTCGCGCCGTCGTCACTGTTCTCACCCAATCCGGAGATCAGGTCGACTGGAGCCAGGTGGACTCAGCGGGCGACTTCTCGGTCGCCATTCCCGGATCCGGGCGCTACCTCGTAGTCACCGCCGCAGAGGGCTGGACTCCCGACTCCCGACTCGCAGACCTCGTCGCAGAAGCCAACATGGGCACAATCATCCTGAACGAGCGATTGACCATCACCGGCACGGTGACCGATCCGCGCGGCCCACTCGCAGGCGCTGTCGTCGTGCTGACCCGGCAGAGCGGCGAGGCCGTCGCTACCGCGAAAACGGGGCCGGTCGGTTCCTACGAGATGCCTCTTCCCCCGAACGGGAGGTACATACTTACTGCATTCACCCACATTTCGACCGTGGCGCGTGCGGTCACCGTCTGGGGAGGATCGCTTGTCCTCGATCTCGAACTGAACGAACCAACTGAGCTGGCCGCAACGACCGCGCGTGTCGACGAGGCTGTGGTGCAATGAGCCGGGCGAGAGACGCCGCTCTCGCGGCGGCCGCCGCGCTTTTTTCCGAACGCGGTTACAGCCAGGTCACCATTCGCGACATCGCAGCACTCGCGGAGTTGTCCCCCGCCATGGTGATGAAATGCGTTGGTAATAAACAGGAATTGTTTCTCGAAGTGGCTACGGTGGAACCGCTACCACTTCCTGCCTGTCCCAGTTCCGACCTCGGCCAGGCGCTTGTGCGCGATATATTCGACCGATTTTATGCCGACACGGTCGAACCCATGACACGGGCAATCATGCTCCGACTCACCGCGCCGGACCACCAGTCGGTGATACAACATTTCACCGGCGGTTACGTCGACCCGCTCACCGAGCGGCTCGGCGGGGACGTCGACGCACGACTGCGCGCCGAACTCGCAGTGAGCGCCCTCGTCGGTTTCGCTACCATGCTGAGAATCTTTGGTGCCGACGCCTGCTCACAGCGCAGCGACGAAGTGGTGCGCCGATACGGCAAGCTGGTGCAGCATCTACTCGACAGTTGACTGCACGGGCCGACTACTCCCCTACGCCGAGCGCGGCTACGGCGGGGTCGACGGGGTGCCGGAGCGTGCTCAGCCAGAATCCGCGCACACCTGGTACTCAATTGGGGTCCGCGGTGCGGCAAACGTCAACCGAACCGCGGCTTCCGCAACGGTACCGTGGGAACGTCAGGCGCACAGGCGAGAGATCACCAGACGTTCCCGGCGCTCGCTTCGGGCCTCAACCGAAAAGGAAAACACCTTTGCCAGCATTCTGTTTGTCGAATTCGGCGTAAGCTTCCTCTGCCTGGTCGAGGCGCCAGCGGTGACTGAAGAGGTCTGAAACTGGCAGATCTCGCTCGGTAATGAACTCCAGGCACCTGGCCAGCTCAACGATCGACAGCGTCCAGGACGTCATGATTGTTGCCTGGGTTCGCATCAACGAGCGGACATTGAGCTCGACCGGCGCGCCGCCCAGACCGAGGAAACACACTCTTCCCCATGGCTCGAGCGAGGCGAGCGCACTCGCTCCTGCTCGAGCGGCGCCCGACGTTTCAAGCACATGGGATGCTCCACGCCCATTTGTCAGTTCCATGATCGCGTCATGCGGGTCCGTTGTGGTCGCATTAACGGTGGCGGACGCTCCGAACGCGATCGCTCGTTCCAATCGTGTCGCTTCGACGTCGATGGCGATTACGCGTGCTCCCATCGCTGTGGCAAGCATCGTCGCCGACAACCCGACAGGCCCCTGTCCGAACACGATCAGTGAGTTGCCGCCTATGTTTCCCAGCCGCTGTATTGCTCCCCACGCGGTCCCCGTCCCGCATCCAATGGCGGCACCCGCTTCGTAGGACAGGGAGTCGTCAATCTTGACGACCGTCACTGCCGGAGCGAGCATATATTGTGCGTGTGAGCCGTTGGCATCCGCGCCATAGCGGATGGTGGTACGTCGGCAGAGTTGGAACCAACCGGCCCGGCACTGGTCACATACGGTGCATCCCGCATAGTGGTGGATTGTTACCCGGTCTCCGACAGCAGCGACACGCGGGTCGACGCCCGGACCGGCGGAGTCGATTGTTCCGCACGGCTCATGACCGACTATGCATCCGGATGGATCACTCGCGCGATACTGATGTAGGTCACTTCCGCAGAGGCCGGAGGCCTTCACCGCGATGACGACTTCGCCGGGGCCGGGTGTCGGTTTGGTGAAATCTCGTAGCTCGACTTCCTTGTGACCGGTGAATACCAGTCCTTGCATCGTGTTTCCTTTCGTATCTTGAAGATCTCAGTCTCGGATCTCGATATGTGCCTACCTAAGTCGTGGTCCGGGTTCGCTCAGACGATTCGGCGAACGTCGGCCGTGGTCGGGCGCCGACCTCCGACGTGAGGTCTCGTCCAGCGTTGTCTTTGAGCAATAGCACGCACGCTAGGCTCAGAAGGCTCAGCAGGGACACCAGTACCCCGTACATGTAGGCGCCGAAAGCTTGGGTGATGGAGGCGGCGAACAGCGGCGGGATGGCGCCGCCGGCGATGCCCGCGAAGTTGTAGCTGAAACCGGCGGCGCTGTAGCGATATTGGGTGCGGAACAGTTCAGAAAGGAACGCGCCAAGCGGACCTGTCGCCGTGCCAGTGATGAACATCGTGATGCACATGGCGACGGCGAGGCCGGCAAATCCGCCCGAGTTGAGCACGGGGAACATTATCAGCGGAAAGATCACGGCTGCCGTCGCGGCGGCGGCCATGGTCAGGCGGCGCCCGTATCGGTCGGCGGTGAGACCACCCAGGAAGATGCCGATGGTGTAAAACACAGTCGCGGCCAACGCCATGAGAAGCGTCGGCGTTCGAGCGATGCCTAGGTGCGTCCCACCGTAGTTTGTCAGGAACGTGACGCCGAAGTAATAGGACGAGTAGATCATCAGCATGGTGCCGGAGGCCAAGATGATCTCGCGTGGCTGAGCCTTGAACGCCTGCACGAAGGGGGCTTTCGGTGCTCCGCGGCGCTCGACTTCGGCCTTGAAGACTRGCGTCTCGTCGATATTCAGCCGGGCCCAGAGCCCGACCCCGACCAGGATGATGCTGGCGATGAAGGGGACTCGCCATCCCCAGCTCAGGTAATCTTCGTCGCTCATGCCGAGGCTTCCGCCGACCACCAGCGCGCTGCTGAGGATCGCACCGAACCCCCCGCCGAGTGATGCGAACATGGACCAAAATCCGCGTCGGCCCGCAGGCGCATACTCGGCGGTCGTGAGGACGGCACCCGCCCACTCCCCGCCGACGGCAAGTCCCTGAATAAACCGCAGCGTCACAAGGATTATGGGTGCAACCACACCAATCTGGGAGGCAGGCGGTATGAAACCGACCAACACGGTGGAGACACCCATAAGGGTCAGGGTTGTGACTAGCGTGCCTTTACGTCCCATGCGGTCGCCGAAATGGCCGAACAAGATACTCCCGAAAGGGCGGGCCACGAACGCGACACCGAAAGTGGCCAGTGAGGCCGTTAATCCAGCCGCATCCCCCAACGCCGGAAAGAAGATATGAGGGAACACCAATACGGCGGCAAGTGCAAACAGCCCGAAGTCGGCGAGCTCGATCGTGGTCCCGACACAGCTAGCGATGGCCAGGCGACGCATCGAGACAGGCCTGGTGCGCGGACTGGCAATTTTGGATCGCATGACGGGCGCTTTTCTCCTTCATTTGGCCTGCACCAGTGGACTCCTCCGAGCGCGCCGTACAAGCAGGCGCCAAGACCGACTTGCGTACGAGATCTGACCGTATGGCCGACTACGACACAGCGTTGCGAGTGGTCTGGACGTTCCTGAAGCTCGACCATGTCCACGGGCAAGGCGTCCTGCTCGACACGCTGCCACAGGGTGGTGTGTCGGCAAATTCAGAACAGGTGCCCGGTCGCTGGCACTAGTGACGTCCGGTTGGCAAGCCTTATTGGCGCGAGGCAAATCTTAGATCGCGTTGCCTTGGAGGATATCTCGGCGATATCCGGGCAACGCCCAAAACTCTAACTTTGTGCGTCGAACCAGTCGATGACGCTGCGCAGTCCGTCCTCGAGTGCCACCGCCGGCGTGAAGTCCAGAACCTGTTTCAGGCGTGCCTGGCTGACCAGCTGATACCTGGTCCTGTTCTCGTCGAAGACGATGCTGTTGGGGTCGGCCCCGAGCATGTCGGCCAAAGTTCCGTAGATCTCCTTCGACGTGCGCGGCAGCCCCGACACGTTGATCGGCATGCGCGTCGCGTCGGAGAACACCGCACGCCGGATCGCTTCGGCGACATCGTCGACATGGATCAGGCCGTGTTGTGCCGTCGATGCCCACGGGATCGTCGGTGTGGTGCCCGCGCGGATGGCCGTGATGAGGTCGGTCATGAGGGTCGCGTTCGAACCCGGGCTGCTGCGCGGGCCGTAAATGGTCCCCAACCGGAGAGCTACGTAGTCGGGCCCGCCAGCGGATGCGAACGCTTCGAGGTAGGCCTCGCCGGCCAACTTCGTTGCCGCGTACATGTTGATTCCGGAACAGGACCAGGCGTGATCTTCGGCGAACGGCTCGCGATGCGGGTCCTGGAAGGATCCGTAGACGGTGTGCGAGGAACCCAGGACGACCCGCTTGGTGTCGGCATCGCGCGCGGCGGCGAGCAGGTCATACGTCACCCCGACGTTGACGTCGTGGGCATCGCGCGGCCGCTCGGCCGACGCCTGGGTGCGGACCGCGGCCAGATGGACGACGACGTCGGCGTCGGCGACGAGGGAGGCGATCGCTGAGAGATCTCGCAGGTCTGCCAAATGTGCCGACACCCCATCGAGTTCGCCAAGCTCGTTCAGTCGGGATTCGCCGCCCGCGTCGGTGGCGACAACTTCTGCGCGAGGATCGGTAGCCAGGAGCTCTACCACGTGAGAGCCGACGAACCCTGCCGCTCCGGTCACGAGAACACGCCGGGGCCGTTCAACTGGCGGTGAAGTCGGTCGGGTGCTGTCCATGGGTGCCTCCAAGCGCAGGACGCGCGTACGGCGGCGGACCGGCAATACGCGGAGCCTGTTAGTAAAGGATGTGATTTTCCTCGGGTAACAATACCAGTATTGTCTGACAAATAAAGGGTAATTATGTAAGCGAATAGCGGAGCACGAAGTCGAGGTGCTCACGCATGGCAGCTCCGGCCTTCTCGRCGTCGCCTGCCTTGATCGCCGCCTCGATCGCGATGTGCTGTCGCACCGTCTTCTGTGCGACATCTGGTGTGACGTCAAGGAACTGGGCCGGGTGCGTTGCGTCGTGCACGGAAGCGATGAACGCGGCCAACAGGCGATTGCCTGATGCGTAGCCGATCGCAGTGTGGAAACGCAGGTCGAGGTCCGGGATCTCTGGATCATCGATGGCGATGTTCTTCTGCTGCTCGATGACGTCCTTCATCGTGGCGATGTCGGCTTCGCTTCGGTTGCGGGCCGCCCACTCCGTAGCGGGGATCTCGAGAACGCGGCGGACCTCGGTGATCTCGTCGATGTTCAGCGCGCCGATGCGAACGATGGTATCCATCGACTCGCTGAGCATCCGGCTGAGAGAGTCCGGCGTCACCGTATTCACGAAGCTGCCACCAGCAACGCCCGGAATCTTGCGGATCAGCCCCGCGCTCACCAGCGCTCCGAGTGCTTCTCGAACCGTGGGGCGGCTGACACCGAACTGCTGAGCCAGCTCGGTCTCGGGCGGAAGCTTCTCACCCTGTGTGAAGCGCCCGTCCAGGATCGCCTCGCGCAGCTGGCCCTCCACCTGGTCCCGCGGGCGGGTCACCTGCAGCGCCTTGAACGTGTTGCTTTCGGTGGTCGATGTCATCGGGTCTCCAGCCTGCTTCGTACGCGTCATGTCAGGTCAGCTGACACTTCACCTGTCCTACAG
>NZ_JBFUGT010000210.1:0-11264 GCF_056402775.1 Rhodococcus sp. P3_B8 | reverse complement strand
CCTATGCCCTCGAGGCCGTGGTGGACCTGTCGGCGCAGATGAACGACGAGGGTCGCAACGACATCCGGATCGAGGCGGCGCTCGCCAAGTTGTGGTCGTCCGAGATGGCCTGCGTCATCTCCGACGAGCTGATCCAGGTCCGCGGCGGTCGCGGGTACGAGACGGCGGCGTCGCTGGCCGCCCGCGGTGAACGCGCGGTGCCGGTGGAGCAGCTGGACCGCGACCTGCGCATCAACCGGATCTTCGAGGGCTCGAGCGAGATCATGCGGCTGCTGGTCGCGCGCGAGGCGGTGGACGCGCACCTCACGGCGGCGGGCGATCTCGCGGACCCGCACGCCGACACCGGTGCGAAGGCCCGCGCGGCCGCCAAGGCGAGCGGTTTCTATGCGAAGTGGCTGCCGCAACTCGTGGCAGGCAAGGGGCAGGTGCCGACGTCATACAGCGAATTCGGCGTCCTGGCCAAGCACCTGCGGTTCGTCGAACGGCACTCCCGCAAGCTGGCCCGCTCCACGTTCTACGGGATGGCCCGGTGGCAGGCGGCGCTGGAGAAGCAGCAGGGCTTCCTCGGCCGGGTCGTGGACATCGGCGCCGAACTGTTCGCGATGTCCGCCACGTGCGTCAAGGCGGAGATGCAGCGCGAGGAGAACGAGGCCGAGGGTGCGGCCGCCTACGAACTCGCCGACGTGTTCTGCCGGCAGTCGGCGCTGCGGGTCGAGAAACTGTTCGACGGTCTGTGGCACAACACCGACGACGTGGACAAGCAGGTCGCGCACTCGATCCTCGAGGGACGATRTGCGTGGCTGGAGCGGGGAGTGGTCGACCCCAGCGAAGGCACCGGTCCGTGGATCACCGAGTGGACCCCCGGCGCCTCCACCGAGGAAAACCTGGCGAGGAGGTTCCTGCACTCCACCCGCCTCTAGGCCCTCGGGTTCGGCGCCCCGGCTCGGCGGTACCCTCCGAGGAGACGCGCACACCAGCGTGGCACCCGCCTGCGTTCTCGGACGCGGGCGGGACGAGCCGAGGGAACACCAGTGCGTAGCTTCATGTGTCGAAAATGCGGCCAACGACTGTCGTTCGAGAACAGTCTCTGCCTGAAATGTGACAGCGCCCTGGGATTCCACCTGCCGAGCCGGTCCATCGTCGTCCTCGACGGCGCCGACCGGGCGGAGGTGGACGGCGAAACCTGGGTGCGGTGCGCGAATACCGGCACGGCGAAGTGCAACTGGCTCGTCCGGAACGACGACGTCCAGAGCCTGTGCACGTCGTGCCGGTTGACGCGGACGCGTCCCGCGGACGGTGACGACGAGGGCATGGCCGCGTTCGCGACCGCCGAGACCAACAAGAGGCGGGTCGTTCTCGAACTCGACGAGCTCGGTCTCCCGATCGTCCCCAAGTTCGAGGACCCGGGCACCGGGCTGGCCTTCGACCTGCTGTCGAGCGCACGGACCCGGGTGGTGACCGGGCACGCCGGCGGGGTGATCACCCTCGACCTGGCCGAGGGCGACGACGCGCACCGGGAACAGCTGCGCGTCGAGATGGACGAGCCCTATCGCACGCTCGTCGGCCATTTCCGGCACGAGATCGGGCACTACTACCAGGTGATGCTGATCCGGGGCGACGCCGAGCGCGCCCGGTTCGAGGAACTGTTCGGGGATCCGGACCAGGACTACCAGGCCGCGCTGAAACGCCACTACCGCGAGGGCGCGCCGAAGGGCTGGGGCCGACTCTATGTGTCGTCCTACGCCACGATGCACCCCGCCGAGGACTGGGCGGAGACCTTCGCGCACTACCTGCACATCCGCGATGCCCTCGACACGGCGGCAGCCTTCGCGATGGCGCCCGCCGGAGCGACGACGAGCAGTGAACTCAGTGGTGACGTGGGGTTCGACCAGATCATCGACTGGTGGCTGCCGCTGTCGTGGGCGCTCAACCAGATGAACAGGTCGATGGGCCACCACGACCTGTATCCGTTCGTGCTTCCGGCCGCGGTGCTGGAGAAGATGCGGTTCATCCACTCCCTGATCCAGCCCGCCCCGGCGTGGGACGAGCCGGCACCGGTGCCGGCGGAAACCCGGTCGGCCGCCGACCGGTGAAAATGGGGTGCGCCTATCCTGGATAATCGGTGTCGAGCCCTGTTCTCCGCGAACAGTCCGCTCGCCCGAGACACCGTGTCCCGACAGTCGCAGAGAGGACCTCTCATGCTCGCCCGCACCGACCTTCGTGGTCGTACCCCTTCCACGGCCGAACTTCGCGCCGCACTTCCTCGAGGTGGAGTGGATGTGGACGCGGTCCTGCATCAGGTTCGCCCCGTCGTCGAGGCGGTCCGGGAGCGCGGCGCCGACGCAGCGCTCGAGTTCAGCGAGAAGTTCGACGGCGTCCGTCCCGCGCAGGTGCGAGTGCCGCAGTCCGAGTTGGACCGCGCGCTCGGCGAACTCGATCCGGCCGTCCGCGCCGCCCTCGAGGTCGCGATCGAACGCACCCGCAAGGTCCACGCCGACCAGCGCCGCACCGACACCACCACCGAGGTCGTCCCGGGCGGCACCGTCACCGAACGGTGGGTGCCCGTCGACCGCGTCGGGCTGTACGTCCCCGGCGGCAACGCCGTCTACCCGTCCAGCGTCGTGATGAACGTGGTCCCGGCGCAGGCCGCCGGTGTCCGGTCCCTCGTGGTGGCGTCGCCGCCGCAGTCCGAGTTCGGTGGTCTGCCGCACCCGACGATCCTCGCCGCGGCCGCCCTGCTCGGCGTCGACGAGGTGTGGGCCGTCGGCGGCGGTCAGGCCGTCGCCCTCCTCACCTACGGCGGCAGCGACACGAACGGCGCCGAACTCGCCCCCGTCGACCTCATCACCGGCCCCGGCAACATCTACGTCACCGCCGCCAAGCGCCTCTGCCGCGGACTCGTCGGCATCGACGCCGAGGCGGGCCCCACCGAGATCGCGATCCTCGCCGACCACACGGCCGACCCGGTGCACGTCGCCGCGGACATGATCAGCCAGGCCGAGCACGACGTGATGGCCGCGAGCGTGCTCGTCACATCCAGCGTCGAACTCGCCGACGCCGTCGACACGGCGCTGGCCGCGCAGCTCGAGATCACCAAGCACAAGGAGCGCGTCACCGCCGCGCTGTCCGGCACGCAGTCGGGCACCGTCCTGGTCTCCGACGTCGAGGCCGGGCTGCGGGTGGTCAACGCATACGCCGCCGAGCACCTCGAGATCCAGACCGAGAACGCCACCGCCGTCGCCGCGAAAGTGACCAGTGCGGGCGCGGTGTTCGTCGGCCCGTGGGCGCCGGTCAGCCTCGGCGACTACTGCGCCGGGTCCAACCACGTCCTGCCCACCGCGGGCTGCGCCCGGCACTCCTCGGGTCTGAGCGTGCAGACGTTCCTGCGCGGCATCCACGTGGTCGACTACTCCGAATCGGCGCTGAAGGAGGTCTCCGGCCACGTCATCACCCTCGCGAACGCCGAGGACCTGCCCGCGCACGGTGAGGCCGTGCGGCTGCGGTTCGAGGCGCTGCGGTGACCGCGGCGAATGTGCCGGGTTCGTCGATCGGGGTGGACGCCCTGCCGATCCGGGAGAATCTGCGTGGCAAGTCGGCGTACGGGGCGCCGCAGCTGACCGTCCCGGTTCAGCTGAACACCAACGAGAACCCGCACCCGCCCACGAAGGCGCTCGTCGACGACGTCGCCGAGTCCGTGCGGGAGGCCGCGCGGGAACTGCACCGCTACCCGGATCGTGATGCGGTGGCACTGCGCACCGACCTCGCCGCGTACCTCGTCCGCCAGACGGGGGTGCCGGTGACGGTCGACAACGTGTGGGCGGCCAACGGGTCCAACGAGATCCTGCAGCAGCTGCTGCAGGCGTTCGGCGGTCCCGGTCGCAGCGCGATGGGCTTCGTGCCGTCGTATTCGATGCACCCGATCATCGCGGACGGCACCGAGACCGAGTGGCTGCCGATCTTCCGGCGCGCCGACTTCGCGCTCGACGTGGACGCCGCGACCGCGGCGATCACCGAGCGCAGGCCCGACGTCGTGTTCGTCACCAGTCCCAACAACCCGACCGGGCACAGCGTCGGCATCGCGGAACTGCGCCGGGTCCTCGACGCCGCACCGGGCATCGTGATCGTCGACGAGGCGTACGCCGAATTCTCCGACGCGCCCAGCGCTCTGACGTTGATCGACGAGTACCCGTCGAAGCTGGTGGTGTCGCGGACGATGAGCAAGGCGTTCGCGTTCGCCGGTGGCCGGCTCGGATACCTCGCGGCCGCACCGGCATTCATCGAGGCGCTGCTCCTGGTCCGGCTGCCGTATCACCTGTCGGTGGTCACGCAGGCCGCTGCCCGCGCGGCGCTTCGGCACGCGAACGAGACGCTCGCCAGCGTGCACGCGCTCGCCACGGAGCGGGTGCGGGTGTCGAAGGCATTGGAGGACGCGGGGTTTAGCGTCATCCCCAGCGACGCGAACTTCATCCTGTTCGGTGAGTTCACCGACAGTGCCCACGCCTGGCAGGCCTACCTCGACCGCGGAGTGCTCATCCGGGACGTCGGCATCCCCGGGTACCTGCGCGCCACCGTCGGTCTGGCCTCCGAGAACGACGCCTTCATCGTGGCGAGCGACGAGATCGCCGCCACCGAACTCACCAGCTCAGGAGACCGAGGATGACCGACCGCATCGCCCGCGTGGAGCGCACCACCAAGGAATCCAGCATCACCGTCGAACTGAACCTCGACGGCACCGGCATCGTCGACGTCTCCACCGGGGTCCCGTTCTTCGATCACATGCTGACCGCGCTCGGCTCCCACGCGAGTTTCGACCTCACCGTCCACGCGAAGGGCGACATCGAGATCGAGGCGCACCACACGGTGGAGGACACGTCGATCGTGCTCGGCCAGGCGCTCGGTCAGGCGCTCGGCGACAAGAAGGGCATCCGCCGGTTCGGTGACGCGTTCATCCCCATGGACGAGACGCTCGCCCACGCATCGGTCGACGTGTCCGGTCGTCCGTACTGCGTCCACACCGGCGAACCCGAACACCTGCTGCACGCCGTCATCGGCGGCTACCCGGGCGTGCCGTACGCGACGGTGATCAACCGGCACGTGTTCGAGTCGATCGCGCTCAACGCGCGAATCGCCCTGCACGTGCGGGTGCTCTACGGACGCGATCAGCACCACATCACCGAGGCCGAGTTCAAGGCCGTCGCCCGCGCACTACGCGAGGCGATCGAACCGGATCCCCGCGTCACGGGTGTGCCGTCCACCAAGGGCAGCCTGTGATCCGGGCGCATTCGTGAGTGTCGTCCTCGTCTACGTCCTGTTCATCGCCGCGGGGATCGCGGCGGGCGGGGCGTACTCCATGTGGAAGTTCAACAAACTGGCCTCGGGCGTGCTGCTGGCACTGGCGGTGCTGGCAGCCGTGGCAGGCGTTCTCAGGTTGATGTAGTGCCCGTCGCAGTGGAGCCGCGCCGCGGCCTGCTCCGCACCCGCGGCATGCCCGCCGCGATGGTGATGGGCGCGGCGGCGTTCGGCGGCTGGGCGGTGCTGCTGCCCGTGGTGCCGCTGATCGTCTCGCTGTCCGGTGGCTCCGACACGCTCGCCGGCAGCGTGACGGCCGTGTTCATGGCCGCGACCGTGATCACCCAACTCGGTGTGCCCCGGCTCCTGCGCAGGTGGGGGCATCGCTGGGTGCTCGCCGCCGGCTGCATGCTGCTCGGGCCGCCGTCGCTGCTCCTCCTCCTGTCGACCGAGGCGATCCCGGTGCTGGCCGTGTCTGCCGTCCGGGGATCGGGCTTCGGCATGCTCACCGTCGCCAGTAGTGCGCTGGTCGCCGAACTCGTTCCCCGCGAGGTGCTCGGCCGGGCGACGGGTGCGCAGGGAATCGCGGTGGCCGCCGCGCAGATGGTCGGGCTGCCCGCGGGGCTCGCGATCATGCAGCACTGGTCCGCGACCCCCGTCTTCGTGATCGGCGCCCTCATTCCCGCCTTCGCGGTGCTCGCGATCACGCGCCTCCCCGCGATCCACGCCCCCGCGGATCGCACGTCGCAGGGCCGCATCCCGCTCGCCGTCCTACTCACGCCGTGGCTCGCGATCGCGATCTCCGCGGCCGCGTTCGGCGGCCTGTCCAGCCTGCTGCCCATCGCGATCTCGGAGCGGGCCTCGCTCGCCGGGGTGACCCTCGCCGTCTCGAGCGGTGCGACGCTGATCGGGCGATACGCCGCGGGATCGTTCTCCGACCGGCTGGGGGTGGGCCGCGCCCTGGTTCCCGCCCTGACGTTCGTATGCCTCGGTCTGGTGCTGTTCGCCGTCGCGGCGGCGACGAGTGCGCCGGTGCCGCTGCTGGTGTGCGCGGCCCTGGCCTTCGGATTCGGATTCGGGGCGGTGCAGAACGAATCCCTCGTCATGATCTTCACCGCCGCGGGACCGGCCCGATTCGGCTCGGCGAGCGCCGGATGGAACATCGGGTTCGACGCCGGAACCGGTTTCGGTTCCCTGGCGCTCGGAGCTGTCGCGTCGGCGGCCGGGTACTCCTGGGTGTTCGCGGTCGCGGCGACGGCCGTCGCGGTGGTCCCGGCCGCCGGGATGATCGTCGGCCGCGCCCTCGGGCGTCGTGCAGCCGCCGGATAAGGTTGTGTCATGACCGTCTCCACGATTGCCGTCCTCGATTACGGCTCCGGCAACCTGCATTCGGCCACCCGCGCTCTGGCCCGGACCGGCGCGCGCGTCGAGGTCACATCCGATCA
The DNA here is from genome assembly GCF_056402775.1 of Rhodococcus sp. P3_B8. Lineage (NCBI taxonomy): Bacteria > Bacillati > Actinomycetota > Actinomycetes > Mycobacteriales > Nocardiaceae > Rhodococcus > Rhodococcus sp. P3_B8. The sequence goes on along the minus strand of NZ_JBFUGT010000210.1, from coordinate 4,530 downwards.
CAAGGTCGCACTCGCGGCCGACGGTCTGGTCGTTCCCGGCGTCGGCGCCTTCGCCGCCTGCATGGAGGGACTGCGTGCGGTCCGCGGGGAGCGGATCATCGGTCAGCGTCTGGCCGGTGGACGGCCGGTCCTCGGGATCTGCGTCGGCATGCAGATCCTCTTCGAACGCGGAGTCGAGTTCGGCGTCGAGGCGGAAGGCTGCGGCGAATGGCCCGGCACCGTCGAACGGCTCCAGGCCGACGTGCTGCCGCACATGGGATGGAACACGGTCGAGGCCCCCGACAACAGCACGCTGTTCGCCGGCATCGATCCCGACACCCGGTTCTACTTCGTCCACTCGTACGCGGCCCAGTCCTGGGACATGCCGACACCGGAGCGGCTGGYGCCCCCCGCCCTGACGTGGGCCGACCACGGCGGCAAGTTCCTCGCCGCCGTCGAGAACGGCGCGCTGTCCGCCACCCAGTTCCACCCCGAGAAGTCCGGTGACGCGGGCGCGGAGCTGCTCCGGAACTGGGTTCGCAGTCTGTGACCGAGCCCGGGGACGGGCGCGGCGACCTGTCGATCGGCAGGCTCGCCGTGTACGCGATGGGCGCGGCCACCGCGGTGCTGGTACTCGCCACCGCCATCATTCTGGTGGTGAAACCGGGCCCCGTCCTCGGGCTGATCGTCGGACTGCTCGGTGTCGCAGGTGCGATCGCGGCCATGGGCTTCGTGTCGAAACGCATGACCCGCAACGCGTACGGTCCCGATCCCGAGGACCCGGAGCCGGGTTCCGACCGCTGAGCGACTAGGGTTGTCGCACGTGAGCCTGGTCCTTTTGCCTGCTGTAGATGTCGTCAACGGTGAAGCTGTTCGCCTCGTCCAGGGGGAGGCAGGAAGCGAGACCGGATACGGCTCGCCTCGTGATGCCGCCCTCGCATGGCAGAACGACGGTGCCGAGTGGGTGCATATCGTCGACCTCGACGCCGCGTTCGGTCGCGGCTCGAACCGTGAACTCCTCGCCGACGTGGTGGGCGAGCTCGACGTCCAGGTGGAACTGTCCGGTGGGATCCGCGACGACGCGTCGCTCGAGGCCGCACTGGCCACGGGCTGCGGCCGCGTCAACCTCGGTACCGCCGCCATCGAGAACCCCGAGTGGTGTGCCCGCGCCATCGCCAAGTACGGCGAGAAGATCGCCGTCGGTCTCGACGTGCGCCTCGTCGACGGTGAATACCAGCTCCGCGGTCGCGGCTGGGTCACCGAGGGCGGAAACCTGTGGGAGACGCTCGCCCGGCTCGACAAGGACGGCTGCTCCCGGTACGTCGTCACCGACGTCAGCAAGGACGGCACCCTCACCGGCCCCAATCTCGAACTCCTCGCGCAGGTCTGCGCGGCCACCGACGCTCCCGTGGTGGCCTCGGGCGGCGTGTCCACCATCGACGACCTCCGGGCGATCGCCGGGCTCGTCGATCAGGGGGTCGAGGGATCCATTGTCGGCAAGGCGCTGTACGCGGGGCGGTTCACCCTCCCCGAGGCGCTCGCCGCGGTCTCGGGCTGAGTTCCCGCCATGGCCCTGTCCCGTGATCCCCGGGAGCTCCTCGCCGTCGCCAGTGAGCTGCTCGACGGCGTGCACAACCGGTTCGTCTCGGGCGTGGGTGCGCCCAGCGCCGTCCACAAGGGTCCCGACGACTTCGCGACCGCCGTCGACCTCGAACTCGAGAAGCGGCTGACCGGCGAACTGCGCGACCGGACCGGCATCGACGTGCACGGCGAGGAGTTCGGCGGCCCCGACCTCGGCAGCGGACCCGTGTGGGTGCTCGACCCGATCGATGGCACGTTCAACTATTCGGCCGGTCTGCCCACGGCGGGCACGCTGCTCGCGCTGCTCGACGACGGGGTTCCCGTTCTCGGTCTCACATGGCTGCCGCTCGTCGGGCGCCGGTATGCGGCCGTCGCGGACGGTCCGCTGCTCGAAGGGGGCACGCCCCTGCCTGCGCTCGGTCGCACGTCGCTGGCGTCGTCGATCGTGGGCTTGGGCGCACTGAACATCGACAGTCGCGGGCGCATCCCCGGCGCGTACCGGCTGCAGGTCCTCGCGCAGCTCAGCCGGGTGTCCTCCCGGATCCGGATCCACGGATCCACCGGCGTCGACCTCGCGTTCACCGCGGCCGGAATACTCGGTGGCGCGGTGGTGTTCGGCCACAATGCGTGGGACAACGCTGCCGGCGTCGCGCTGGTGCGCGCTGCGGGTGGTGTGGTGACGGATCTCGGCGGCAAGCCCTGGACCGTGACGTCCGACTCGGTGCTCGCCGGAGCGCCCGGAGTGCACGGCGAAATTCTCGATATCCTCGGATCACTGGGTGATCCTCGTTCCGAGCCTTCAGGAGGGCGTACGCAATGACTCTGGCGGTTCGAGTGATCCCGTGTCTGGACGTCGATGCCGGACGCGTCGTCAAGGGCGTCAACTTCGAGAACCTGCGGGACGCGGGTGACCCCGTCGAGCTGGCCGCCGCATACGATGCCCAGGGAGCCGACGAGCTCACGTTCCTCGACGTCACCGCGTCCACCGCGGACCGGGGCACCATGCTCGACGTGGTGAGCCGGACGGCGGAGCAGGTCTTCATCCCGCTCACGGTCGGCGGCGGTGTCCGCACCGTCGAGGACGTCGACCGGTTGCTGCGCGCCGGTGCCGACAAGGTCAGCGTCAACACCGCCGCGATCGCCCGGCCCGAGTTGCTCCGCGAACTCAGCGAACGCTTCGGCTCCCAGTGCATCGTGCTGTCGGTCGATGCGCGGACCGTGCCGCAGGGTCAGCCCGACACCCCGTCGGGGTGGGAGGTCACGACGCACGGCGGCAAGCGCGGCACCGGTATCGACGCGGTCGAGTGGGCGGTCCGCGGCGCCGAACTGGGTGTCGGGGAGATCCTGCTCAACTCGATGGACGCCGACGGCACGAAGGCCGGTTTCGACCTGCCCATGATCCGGGCGGTGCGCGCCGCCGTGCACGTGCCGGTGATCGCCAGCGGGGGAGCGGGCGCCGTCGAGCACTTCGCACCCGCGGTCGGCGCCGGCGCGGACGCTGTCCTGGCGGCCAGTGTCTTCCACTTCGGCGACATGACGATCGGCGACGTGAAGAAGTCCATGCGTGAAGAAGGGATCACCGTCCGATGAGTCTCGACCCCGCCATCGCGTCACGGCTCAAGCGCAACGAGGCGGGACTGTTCAGTGCTGTCGCGCAGGAACGGTCGACGGGCGACGTCCTGATGGTGGCGTGGATGGACGACGAGGCCCTCGCGCGCACCCTCGACACCCGCAAGGGCACGTACTACTCCCGGTCCCGTCAGCAGTACTGGGTGAAGGGCGAGACGTCGGGTCACACGCAGTACGTCCACGAGGTGCGGCTCGACTGCGACGGCGACACCGTGCTGCTCGTCGTCGACCAGGAGGGGGCGGCGTGCCACACGGGCACGCACACCTGCTTCGACACCGACGTGCTGCTCACTGCGGAGTAGCGCACCGGCACTCGGGCAGAATGTTCGCCATGCCACTCATTCAGATCAGCCAGACCCCCGGGCTCACCGCCGAGCAGAAGCGCGCCACGATCGAGGCCGTCACCAAGGCCTACGCCGACGCGACGGGCAAGGATCCCGCGAAGGTGTGGGTGACGATCACCGAGGTCCCGCGCGACAGCTGGGGTGTCGGCGGGACGCCGCTGGGGTGAGTCAGGCTCTGCCGGTGCCTGACGCGATGCTCTTGTCGAGTTGGGTGAGCATGGCGCCGGACAGTTCGGACAGCTGACGGACCTGTTCGGCGGACAGTCCGTCGAAGATCAGTGAGCGAACGGATTCGACGTGCGGGGGTGCGGCCTCGACTACTTTGGCCATGCCTTCGTCCGTGAGGACGGCGTCGGAGCCCCGGCTGCCGCGGATGCTCTCGCGGCGCACCCAGCCGGCTTTTTCCATCTTGGTGATGACGTGCGACAGCCGGGACAGTGACGCGTTGGCGCGCTGGGCGAGCAGGGACAGCTGGAGGCGCCGGTTGGCTTCGCCGGACAGCGAGGCGAGGACGAAATACTCGAAGTGGGTGAGTGCCGAGTCGCGTTGGAGCTGGGTGTCCAGTGCGGCGGGGAGCCGGGTGACCAGGGCGATGAGGGTGAGCCAGGCCTCCTGCTGCTCTGCGTCGAGCCATCGGGTGCCGGGTTCTGCGGGCTTGCCCTCGTCGTTCCCACTCATCAGTGGTGTCCTCCATCCGTACGTCGATCCACGCGTGCAGCGTGTTCAACATAGTTAGCACGTCGCGGGCCGGATCGTGTCCGGGGAATAGTTGCCGCGCCCATCGGTTGACTCCTATAGTAACTTGAAGGTTCAACATTGGCTGTCGATGTTGGATCTCGGATCCGAAGGAGTCGCGATGACCGCCACGATGCCCGCACTGTTCCTCAGTCATGGTGCGCCTCCGCTGGTCGACAGCGAACTGTGGGTGTCGCAGCTGGCGAAGTGGGCAGGTGACCTGCCGCGGCCGAAGGCCATCCTCATGGTGTCGGCGCACTGG
>NZ_JBFUGT010000209.1:0-11319 GCF_056402775.1 Rhodococcus sp. P3_B8 | reverse complement strand
CCTCTACTGGCAGGGCGATCGTGTCGTCGTGATGATCGACGACACGACCGTCCGCACTCTTACACTCGACAGGACCACGCGTTACCAGAAACTGTCCTCAAAGTCCTGAGACATATCTGTCCTCCAAGTCCTGAGACATGACAGCGTGCGGGAGCACACTTTGCCACTCACGTGCGCTACGTCTGGGACGCGAGATCCCGTCCCCGGGTCTCCGGGATCGTAAACAGTGCGGCGATCGAGACCGCGACCAGCGCGAGCGCGTACCACTCGAACAGTTCCGGCGTACCGCGGTCGGCGAAGAACGTCTGGACGTATGCGGCCGTCCCGCCGAACGCTGCCACACCGATCGAGTACGGCACTCCGACACCGGCGGCACGTAATCCGGTCGGGAACAGTTCGGCCATCATCGCGGGCATCACGGACAGGATCGCGCCCATCACGAACAGGGCGATCGCCATCGCGATGAACAGCGTGACCGCACTGTGCCCGATCATGGCGTTGAGCGGGAACAGCAGGGCAGCGATACCGACGTTGCCGATGTACAGCACCGGTTTGCGTCCGATCCGATCCGACAACGAACCCCAGAACGGCAGCGACGCAATCAGTACGAGGTTCGCGCCGACCCCCGCCCACAAAGCGCCGGACGGATCGATGCCCCGGACGGTGATCGCGTACGCCGGCGCCGACACGGCCCACACGTAGTAGACGACGGTGCCGCCGACCGTGAAGAACAGGATCTGGAACACCTGCCGCCGGTGCGCCAGGAACAGCTGCCACATCGACTGCTTCGCCGTCTCGTCACCCGACTCCTCGTAGACTTCGGTCTCCTTCATCCGGGACCGCATCCACAGCACGAACAGCCCGAGCACGCCGCCCAGCAGGAACGGCACCCGCCATCCCCAGTCGGCCATCTGCTCCGAACTCAGCGTCGTCGTGAGCAGTGCGCCGAGAAGCGTGCCGACGACGACTCCGGTGGTGTTGGAGATGTAGATGAGACTCGACCACAGTCCACGCCGGGCCGTCGGCGCGAATTCGACGATGTAGGTCTGCGCGGAGGGCAATTCACCGCCGTGCGCGACGCCCTGCGCGAGGCGCGCCACGACGAGGACCACCGCCGCCGCGACACCGATCGTCTGATGGGTCGGGGTCAGACCGATGATCAGGCTGCCGACCGCGGCCAGTCCGACGGCGAGCGTCATCGACAGCTTGCGTCCCCGCCGATCCGACAGCCAGCCGAACAGCAGACCGCCGAACGGCCTGGCGACGAATCCGACGGCGAAGACGCCGAACGACGCGAGCAGGTCGGAGACCGCGGAGCCGGTGTGGAAGAACTGCGGGGCGAAGAACGCGGCGAACGTCGCGTAGACGGTCCAGTCGAAGTACTCGATCCCGTTGCCCGTGCCCACGCCGACGATCGCGCGGGCCTTCTCCCAGCGCTCGGATCTCTGCTGGACGGTGTTCACGGTCCCGCTCTCGGTGGCGATCTCGGTCATCGTGCGTCGCTCCCCGCCGCCACAGCAGCATTGTCGGACCGGGCCTTGTCCAGCCGTCGAACGGCCAGTCCGGCGTAGATGGCGGCGGCGTCGGCGAGCACCGCGTCGTCGAATTGCGCTCGGGGCGAATGGTTCATGGGAGCGGCAGCGGGATCGGCGCCGGGCATGCACGCGCCCAGTCCGATGAACGCACCGGGCACTTCCTGCAGCACGTAGGAGAAGTCCTCGGACCCGGCCATCGGGTGCGTGACCGTCTCGTATCGGTCCTCGCCCATGAGGTCGCTGACCACTTCGGCACCGAACGCGACCTCGTCGACGTCGTTGATCGTCATCGGGAACTCCGGGGCCACGGTGACGTCGACCTCGACCCGTTGCGCGGACGCCACCCCCTCGAGCACCCGGCGCAGCGCCGCCGGCACCTTCTCGTACGTGGCGGGCGAATAGCACCGGACCGTCGCTTCGAACCGCGCATCGTCGGGGATGATGTTGTGCCGCGACCCGGCCTGCACGTTCGCGACCGTCACCACGACGGGATCGAACACGTCGAACGTCCGGGTGATCATCGTCTGCAGCGACGTGATCATCTCGGCCATCGCGGTGATCGGATCCCGGGCGGTCGACGGGGACGATCCGTGTCCACCCGCCCCGCGCACCGTGACGGTCAGCTTGTACGACGCCGCGAGCAGCGTCCCCGCCTTGGAGAAGAATCGCCCCTGCGGCTTCTGGCAGGAGAAGACGTGCATGCCGTAGGCGGTGTCGGCGCGGCGGCCGGCGACGTCGAGGACACCCTCGTCCACCATCACCTTGGCGCCGTCCCACCCCTCCTCACCGGGCTGGAACATCAGGACGACGTCGCCCGCCAACTGGTCGCGATGACGGCTGAGCAATTGCGCGGCGCCGACCAGCGCGGCGGTGTGCAGGTCGTGCCCGCACCCGTGCATGGCGCCGTTCTGTGCCGCGAAGTCGAGTCCGGTCTGTTCGGTGACCGGGAGTCCGTCCATGTCGGCGCGCAGCAGCACCGTCTGCGCGGCGTCGATCGAGCGCCTGCCGCCGCGAAGCACCGCGGTCACCGACGTCGTGTTCGTTCCCGTCGAGATCTCGAGCGGCAGGCCGGCCAACGCCTCGAGGACACGTTCCTGCGTGCGCGGCAGGTTCAGTCCGACCTCCGGTTCGCGGTGCAGCACGCGACGCAACTGCACGAGGTCGCCCTGGAGGGCGCGGGCGTCGTCCACGAGATTCATTGCTCTCCCTTATGTCGGTGGTCACTTTCTCGACCGAATGCGTCGGTGGTCATATGCTGTGATCCGCGCAGCGACGGACCGCCGAGATCGTCGAAAACGATCATCTGCGCCGATTGAGGGAAGGTTTTATGAGCGAAACGCTGACAGAATCCGAGCTTTCGCTCATTCATGCACTGCAGATCCGTCCACGCGCAACGTGGTCCGAGCTCGCCCCGATCCTGCGGACGACGTCCGCGACGCTGGCGAGGCGGTGGGAGTCGATCACCGAACGCGGACTGGCCTGGATCACCGCGTACCCCGCGCCGATGACGGGCGCCGGTGCGTTCACCGCCATGATCGAGGTGACGTGCGATCTCAGCGGCACGAAGGCACTGGTCGAGGCGCTCACCCGGGACCCGCGGGTGGCGTCGATCGAACATGCGGCGCGCGGGCGGGACCTCATCCTGACGGTGCAGACGGGATCCCTGCACGAATTGTCGGACCTGGTGCTCGAGGAATTGCCCCGCCACCCGATCGTCAATTCGACCCGGACCCACACGTGCACCGCACTCCACGCGGAGGGCAGCCGCTGGCGCCTCGATTCCCTGGACACGGCACAGTCCGCCGCGATCGCCGCACTGGAGAACACCCCTCCGCAGTCCGGATCGGCTCGGCCGGAAAGCCTGACCGACGAGGTCGCCCGCGCGCTCGTCCGCGAACTCACCCGGAACGGCCGGGCATCCGCGCGCGAGATCGCCTCGGTCATCGACCGGCCCGCGTCGTCGGTTCGCAGGCAGCTGGCGGGGTTGCTGCGCTCCCGGGCCGTGGTGCTGCGCTGCGACGTGGCCCAGGACGCGACGCGGTGGCCCATCACCGTCACGTGGTGGTGTCGCCTGCCCGTGCGTGCACACCGGGAAGTCGTCGAGATCGTCAACGCCCGGCCCGAACTGAGGTTGTGCATGTCGCTCACCGGGCCCGCGAACTTCCTCGTCAGCATGTGGGTGCCTTCGCTGCCCGACCTGTTGCGGGTGCAGGAGTGGCTGGAGAGCCGGGCCCCCAGCCTCGAGATCATCGACTCGTCGGTGACGCTCCGGTCCCGGAAGCGGATGGGGTGGGAACTCGACACCCACGGCCGCGCGACCGGTTATGTCACCGTGCACGGCAACTGACCGCTACGGTCGAATGCGCATCATCGGACCGGCTGGAGCAGGTGATCACCGTGACCTCTACCGCGAAATCGTCGACTACCGGCGAGCGCGCCGACTTGCTGGAGTCGCTGGCGAAACACCGCTACTTCCTCCGCTACACCGTCCGGGACCTCACCGACGAACAGGCGGCCCAGCGCACGACGGCGAGCGAACTGTGCCTGGGCGGACTCGTCAAACACGTGTCGGACGTCGAATGGGTGTGGGCCGACTTCATCGTGCGCGGCACCGACGCTGTGCGTGGCGGTCCCGCGGACGGCACCGGCGCCGACGATCGCGAGAAGGAGTTCACCCTCCGCGACGACGAGACGCTGGCCGACGTCCTCGACCGCTACGCGAAGGTGGCGCACCGGACCGACGAGATCGTGGCCTCGCTGCCCGACCTCGACATCTCGCATCCGCTGCCGAAGGCGCCGTGGTTCGAACCGGGATCACGCTGGTCCGCGCGCCGGGTCCTGCTCCACATCATCGGGGAGACCGCCCAGCACGCCGGGCACGCCGACATCATCAGGGAGGCTCTCGACGGGTCGAAGTCGATGGGCTGAGTCAGCCGCGTTTGCGGGCCTCGATGAGGAAGCGGGTCGAGTGGGCCACGAACGGCCCCTCCGCCTCGATCAGGTCGTGCAGTTCCCGCAGACGTTCGCGGCACTCCGCGACGGTGAAGCCGGGCACCATCCAGATCACTTTGCGCAGGAAGTAGATGACGGCGCCGATGTCGAAGAACTCGATCCGCAGAGATTCGAAGCGGAGATCGACGACGTCGAGACCGGCGGCCTGCGCGTCCGCACTCTCGTCCTCGTAGTGGCGGCCGCGCCGCACCGTCTCCGGTTGCGGCCCCAGGAAGTACTCGACGAGTTCGAAGACACTCGCATGCCCGACGTGCTGCGAGAAGTACGTGCCTCCGGGTCGCAGGACGCGGGCGATTTCGTCCCACCACACCGTCGCGGGATGCCTGCTCGTCACTAGGTCGAAGGCGCCGTCGGCGAACGGCAGCGGCGGTTCGTCCGCGTCGGCCACCACGACCGCACCGAGCGGATGCAGCAGCGCCGTGGCCTTCGCGACGTTGGGCGGCCACGATTCCGTCGCCACCATCACGGGAGGCATCGTCGTTGCACCGGCGAGGACCTCCCCTCCCCCGGTCTGGATGTCCAGAGCGGCGTCCGCGCGCGCGAGGCGTTCACCCATCAGACGCTGATACCCCCACGACGGCCGCTGTTCGGTGGCCCGGCCGTCCAGCCAGGAGAAATCCCAGCCGTCCACCGACACGGATTCCGCCTCGGCCACCAACTCCTCGAATGTGCGTGCCATGCCGGGAAGCCTGTCAGAAAGTCCCGGATCGATCGAGCGGATTATCGGGGAAGCACCGGGCCCTCGCCGATGTTGATCCAGGCATGACCGTGCCGGAACACCGCACCCGAATCGCCGAGGAACGCGCCGATGCCGAACGCCGCATCGCCTCGCTGACCGGCCGTTTCACCGCAATTGTGGAGGGGTCGGAATTCACCACGGACGACGACGAACACGACCCCGAGGGCTCGACGATCGCCTTCGAACGGGCCCAGGTGTCGGCTCTACTGGCAGACGCGAGGCGCGAGGTCGAGGACCTGGCGGCGGCGCAGCAGCGACTCGACCGTGGGACGTACGGTCTCTGCATTCGGTGCGGTCTGCCGATTGCCGATGTGCGACTCGACGCGCTGCCTGCCGCGCAGACCTGTATCGACTGCGCCGGTTAGCCGGCGTCGCCGGGCAGGAGGGCTCCCCATTCCCGGGTGGCCACGTCCCGTGCCCGTCGATGGTCGTCGGCGTCGGGGTGCACGCCGTCGGCGAGGTCGGCGAGAGCTTCCGCCAGATCCCCGACATCGACCTGATGCCGCATGGAGGAGTCGAGTAGTTCGTCGAAGGCCTGGTCCGCGCTGTACGAGCTACCGCGCGCGGTGGTCAGGATCTGTACTGCAGCGTCCAAAGCGGACAGGTGCCGTGTCGCGCGGGTGTCGCGGTGAGCTTCGATCGTCAATCTTCCGCCTCTGAGGTGTCGCCACTGGGCGTTGCCGGTCTCTTGTCATCACATCACATCACGATCCGGACGTCCGTGTTGCCGAATCGAGACCGTGTCCGAAAGTTGTTTCTCGCCAGCAGGATACGAACTCCGGCAAGATACTTGTAACTCGCGTTACTACTCCAGGGTTCTACCCGTCGGTAGGGGGCGGGCGGCACGACATTTCTGAATGGCTCCAGAACAGCGGATCGAAACCGAACAGACTGGCCGTTCCGCAATACTGGTTTCCGGGTGGAGGCCCTCCGCCCGACGCGATCGGACGGCCGTGCGCCGCGCAGTCCTGTGGACCCGTGTGACCAGAACTGTTCAGAATCGGGATGATTGACGTGAAACTCGTCGTCGACCTCAATCGGTGCCAGGGCTACGCGCAGTGCGTGTTCCTCGCACCCGGCGTCTTCACCCTGCACGGAGAAGAGGCTCTTCTCTACGACGCGGGCCCCACCGACGACGAACGCGACCACGTGGCGCAAGCCGCCGCCGCGTGCCCGGTGCATGCCATCACCACGGACATCCCCGACCGACACAATGGGCAGTGACGTGCGGATCGTCATCGTCGGAGCGTCGCTCGCGGGCCTGCGCGCCGCGGAGGCACTGCGGGGGCAGGGCTTCGACGGTTCCCTCACCCTGATCGGCGACGAACCCTACGAGCCGTACGACAGGCCCCCGCTGTCGAAGGCCGTGCTCCTCGGAATCATGCCGCCCGACCACGCGGCGCTGCCCTTCCGCCCGGACCTCGACGCGCAGTGGCGGCTCGGCGTGCGGGCCACCAGTCTCGATCTGGAGCACAACCGGGTGGTTCTCAGCGACGGCGACACCGTCGAGTTCGACAAGGTGCTGATCGCGACCGGCGTCCGCGCCAGGCCGTGGTCGAATTCGTCCGAGGCCGCACTCGACGGCGTCTTCACCATCCGAACCTGCGACGACTCACGCCGGCTGAACGAGCGACTGTCCGCCGGACCACGTCATGTCCTGGTGATCGGGGCCGGGTTCACCGGCTCGGAGATCGCGTCGGTGTGCCGGGAGCGCGGGCTGTCTGTGACGGTCACCGAACGCGGCCCGGCACCGCTGGTCGGCGCGCTCGGCGGAGTGGTGGCGGCGGTCGCGGCCGACATGCAACGCGACCACGGCGTCGACCTGCGCACCGGGGTCACGGTGACCGGGCTCGACGGGGACGGCAACGGGCAGCTGTGCCGTGCGCATCTGTCGGACGGGACCACACTCGACGTCGACGTGGCGATCGTCGCGCAGGGCAGTATCCGCAACACCGACTGGCTGTTCGGCTCCGGCCTCGCCGCCGGGCCCCGCGGAGTCACGTGCGACGCCGGTTGCCGGGCGTTCGACATCAACGGCATCGTCACCGACAACGTGTTCGTCGCCGGCGACGTTGCGCGGCAACCGCATCCGCTCTACGACTACCAGCTGCTGGCATTGGAGCACTGGGGTAACGCGATCGGTCAGGCCGAGGTGGCGGCGCACAACATGATCCACGACGGTCTCCGCCGGCGGCCGCACCTCGAGATTCCGGCGTTCTGGTCCAGCCAGTTCGGCGTCAACATCAAGTCCGTGGGCATCCCCACCTACTCCGATCAGGTGGTGATCACGCAGGGGTCCGTCGCCGACCGGCGTTTCGTGGCGGCATACGGCTTCCGCGGACGCGTCACGGCCGCTGTGGCGTTCAATCAGGGTAAGTGGCTCGACTTCTACCGGGGACTGATCGAGTCTGCCGCGGCGTTTCCCCCCGACTTCGATGTCATGGACCGGGCGGAGCCGTTCGAGGTGCGTGCGTCGGAGTTGCCGGACCCGGCCGTTCTCAGCCACGGCCCCACCGTCGCGGTGACCGGCCATCTGCCCACCGAACGTCGCGTCGAGTTCGTCTCGCTACCGAAGTAACAGGGAGAGTGTCCATGTCGCGTGCGCAGCTGTTCCAGCGGATCACCGACCAGGCGAGCCGGCCGAATCCGTATCCGCTGTACGAGGAACTTCGTGAGACTCGGGTGGCGCCGCAGGACAACGGTTCCTACCTCGTCGGACGGTACTACGACGTGAAGGCACTCCTGCACGACCCGCGGATCAGCTCCGACCTGCACAACCGTGGTGCGGGACTCCCCGGATCGGATCGTGCCGGCGACGGGCCGGAGTCCTTCCTCAAACTCGATCCGCCCGAGCACGATCGACTACGCAGACTGACGACGCGGCAGTTCGGTCCGCCGCACAGCCCCGACCGAATCGACTCCATGCGTGGCGAACTCGCCGCACTCGTCACGAAGCTGGTCGACGGGCTGGACGGTAAGGAGCGCATCGACATCGTCGACGACTTCGCGTACCCCTTCCCCGTCACCGTGATCTGCCGACTACTCGGGGTGCCCCACGAGGAGGAACCCCGGTTCCACGCCTGGGCCGACGCGTTGGTGGCAGCCATCGACCCGCGGCGTGCCAGCGCCGACAACGATCAGGTGAAGGTGGCGCAGAAGGCTCAGATGGAGATGGCCATGTTCATGGCGGGCCTCATCGAGGACCGTCGCCGCGAACCCGGTGACGACATGGTGTCGGGGCTTGCCAACGATTCGGGGCCCGACGGTCAGTTGAACACCGTCGAGTTGGTCACCAACTCCATCCTGCTGTTCATCGCCGGGCACGAGACCACCGTCAACCTCATCACCAACGGCATGCTGACCTTGCTGCGCAATCCCGACGTTCTCGAACGTCTTCGCGCCGAACCGCAGTTGATGCCGCAGGCCGTGGAGGAACTGCTCCGCTTCGAACCGCCCGTGCATCTCCTGGGCCAGCGCACGCCGATCGTGGACATCGAAATCGACGGTGTCACCGTCCCGAAGGGTTCGCCCCTCGTACTGGCATTGGCATCGGCCAATCGTGATCCCGAACGCTTCGTCGACGCCGACAAGTTCGTCCCCGACCGCACGGACAACCAGCACGTCGGTCTGGGCAGCGGCATCCACAGTTGCTTCGGCGCACCCCTCGCCCGCCTCGAGGGGCAGATGGCGCTCGCCGAACTCATCCGCCGCCTCCCCAATCCGCGCCTCGTCGAGGACCCGCCGCCCTACCGGCCCAACCCGGTGCTGCGAGGTCCGCGGCACCTGCTGGTGGACTGTGGGTGACGGGGCTTACCGAGAACTACGCGAGAATTCCGTCGATAAGGATGCTCGCGCCGAGCGCAGTTCCGAACACGTGCTGTAACGCGAGTACCGGTCATCGATCGCGTTGGCGACGGTGGAACCCCTGTAACTGTCAGGGCGAGCAGTTCGAACATCAACTTGGTGCGGGTCGACGAGGGAGGTGTCGGCCCGCATCCCATTTCCATTGGCGAGTACCTTTACCAGCGCAAGTATCTGTACGAAGCGACCGGGTTACCGCAAACCCGAAACCTGCCGCTGATCGCCGAGTGGCCGAGGACGGACTCGAACCCGCGACCACGCACCTGGTGCTTCCGGACCAGTCAGAACTCGCCGCCGCGATCAATCCTCTGCCTTGGTGGAATCTGACGACCGTTGGTGGACCGATGACCGGACCTCGTCTATAGCCGGTCAAAGCAGAGGGCTGGCCGCTCTCGATCCGTTGTTTCCGCACAGTGAACTCGCCCTCCGAAATCTTGGCCAACCCCGGCACAGTGGGACCGGCCGCCCATCCGCCGTCGACGGTGGATGGGTAGATGCCGACGCCGGATTGAGAATGTCGCGGTCTGTCCTGCCCCCTATAGGCCATCGGAGTGCCATGCTGCATCCGATTCGTCACGATCGCCGCGCCCCGCTCCACTCAGTCAGTATCCTTGCCAGTCAACCCAACCCGGCAAAGGAATCGCCCACCGTAGCCGGCCACCGAGCCAGGACCGATCGACGGTCACCGATAGCGCACCCTATGCGGCGTCACTCAGGAGAACCGCTTCAGTGATGTCCAAATGTAATCCTCGGAGGAGCGCAAAACTGTGCGGCGCCGCCCAGCTGAAGGGTGCGACGTGTCGGTGACCGGGTTGGCTTCAGTCTTTCGAGGGTCTAACGACCAGTGACATCGAGGGCTGACTGGAGGACGATCAAAACGACCGGTCTCGTCTTGGCTGGTCACGGAGACACGATTCGTTTGGCCGGTGGCGGATCATGCCCCGATGGACTACCGCAAACTCGGGACGGCGGGTGTCTGCGAATGCGAAAAGTGTCGCACCGGCTCCGGCGCGTGCCCCCTCGTGGTGCAGCAAGAAGACCGCACCTCGAGTCAGAAGCGTGGCAATGCGAACGGACGCTCGAGAAGGACCTGCCATGAACGGCTTCAGAACCGGGCTGATGGACGGTGCACTGCACGTTCGATTCGCCCCCGATTTGCTGCTCCGAACTACCCGACAGATTGCCGCCGCTGGTGGGGCAGACTCGATGTGGATACCCGATCACCTCAACGGCGTGTTTCCGTCGTCAATCTGGAACCCGAAATACCTCGGCGTGGCCAAACTCGCGCCGCGAGCGGACGCAATCTACGAACCCTGGACCACCCTGGGCTACATCGCCGCACAGAACCGGATCACCCGGCTGAGACTCGGCGTGGGGGTTACCGACGCCGGAAGGCGAAACCCCGCCGTGACGGCGCAGGCCGCCGCCACACTTCATCACCTCAGCCGCGGGCGGACCATCCTCGGTATCGGCCCCGGCGAACGTGAAGGCAACGAACCGTACGGGGTTGACTGGGCGAAGCCGGTAGCACGATTCGACGAGGCGATCGCAACCATCCGCGCCCTGTGGGACTCGGGCGGCGCGCCGGTGACCCGGGAATCGCAATTCTTCCCGCTCCATGACGCTGTGTTCGACGTCCCGCCGCACAAGGGCGGATGGCCGGAGATCTGGGTCGCGGCGCACGGCCCGCGGATGCTGGGCATCGCCGGCAGGTACGCCGACGCCTGGTTCCCCTCCTATCCGCAGCAGCCGAAGCAGTACTCCGAAAAGCTCGCCGTGATCAGGTCGGCGGCAGAGGGCGCCGGACGCGATCCGTTGGCCATTACGCCGGCGGTGTTGTTCTTCGTTTTGACCGCGAGCAGCAGCGCACAGGTCGACGAGATGGTCGGATCGACTACGGCCCGGGCATTCGCACTGTCCGCATCCGCCGAGGTGTGGGCACGCCACGGCGTCGAGCACCCGATGGGCCCTACATTTTCCGGTATCCAAGACTTGCTGCCGCAGACCATCGATGAACACACCGCCCTCAGCTATGTCGAACGTGTGCCGCCGTCGTTGGTCCGTGAAACGTGTCTAGCCGGGACCCCGTCGGAAATACTCGATCAACTGAGCGAATGGCGCGACCACGGCGTCCGATACGCCGTCATTGCCAATATCAGCCCATATCAGCCC
>NZ_JBFUGT010000208.1:0-11413 GCF_056402775.1 Rhodococcus sp. P3_B8 | reverse complement strand
GAATCCACAAGATCACCGTGGCCATGACCAAGACCGCCGACCACCTCACCTTCGACTTCACCGGCACCGACCCGCAGACCGGCGTCATCAACTGCACCTACGCGGGCATGCGCGGCGGAGTCATGCTCGCCCTGCTTCCGATCCTCGCCGGGGACATCCCCTGGTCCGCGGGCGGACTGATGCGCTGCTTCGACCTGGTCTCCGAAGAGGGCACGATCAACAACGCCACCTTCCCCGCCGCGGTCAGCCGCGGACCGATCGGACCCGCGTGGCTCACCGGCACCCTGATCGCCGAATGCCTGTCGCAGATGCTCGACCGGTCGGTCGATCTCGGCACAAGCGTGCAGGCCGCGTGCTGCGGCACCTGGGACACCGCCGTGATCGCCGGTCTCGACGAACGCCCCGAACAGTCGGTGCCGTTCCTCAACATCATGATGGAGCCGATGGCCGGCGGCTACGGGGCCCGCCCCACCGCCGACGGCATGGACACGGGGGGCCTCTTCTGCATCCCGATGGGCCGCATCCCGGACACCGAAATGACCGAATTCCTCTACCCGCTGCTCACCCTGTGGCGCCGCGAGGAACCCGACTCCGGCGGACCCGGACGGCAGCGCGGCGGTGTCAGTGCCTCCATCGCCATCACCCCCTACGGCACCAGCCTGCCGATGGGCCTGGTACTGGCGTCGGCGGGCAAGGCCGTCGCCCAGAACAACGGTCTCGCAGGCGGATACCCCGGCAATACCGGCGTGGAGGTCCTCGCCCGCGGCACCGACATCGTCGAACAGTTCGCGGCCGGCCGCATCCCCGACGCCCTGGACGATCTCGGCGGCGGCCGCGAACTCGGAGCCTGCTACGCCGAGAGCTACGTGGCACCCGGTGAGGTGCTGTACATGCACTGGCAGGGCGGCGGCGGCTACGGTGATCCGTTGCTGCGCGACCCGGCCGCCGTGGCAGCCGACTTCCGTGAAGGCAAGGTCACCGAAAACGGTGCCGAAACCGTCTATGGAGTCATCCTCTCCGGCGGAGATGCCGATGAGATCCGGACCTCGGATCGGCGGGACGAGATGCGCACGGAGCGTCGAGACCGCTCCGGGACTACTCGGTCCGATGCCCCCGTGCTCGATCTGGCCGGGGCTCGCAGACTCGACGACAACCTGGCGGAGGTCACGATCGGGGACACCCGCGCGATCGCCTGCGCCCAGTGCGGACGCCTCCTCGGAGACGACAAGACCAATGCTGCGCTGGACCTCGCCCGGTTCGAAGGTCCCTCCTCGACCGCCGGACCACAGGTGACCTCCGATCCGCGCGAGTACGTCGACGCCCCCGTCGTCTTCCGGCAGCTGTGCTGCCCCGGTTGCTGGACCGCTGTCTACTCCGGCATCGTCCCCGCCGATCACCCCGATCACGCCCTGGACATCGCCCGCCTCCTCCCCGCGGTAGCGGAGCGATAATGTCGGCGAACCCCGTGATGACACTGGATGCAGGAGGACTGCGGTGACCTTCTCGGATTGGGGCGGACGCCTCGTCACGTTCCCCGCCGACCGGGCCGGGCACTACCGCGAAAGCGGGATGTGGAGCGCCGATCCCACCGGGCGGCGACTGCACCGGATCGCCACCCGGTTCCCGGATCGAACGGCGGTGATCAGTGCGGAGGGTTCGATGAGCTTCGCCGAACTGGACCGTCGGACCGACCAGATCGCGGCCGGACTGATCCGGCTCGGGCTCGACCGACTCGATCCGGTCATCTTCCAGCTGACCAATCGCCTGGAGACCGTCCTTGCCTGGTACGGCTGCCTCAAGGCCGGCCTGGTTCCCGTCGCGACTTTGGCCGCGCACCGCATGCACGAGATCGGGCACGTCAGCCGCAAGGTCGGCGCCGTGGGGCATATCGTCGAGGCCCGCACCGCGGGATTCGATCTCGTCGAGTTCGCACGCGAACACGCCGCCGGGCATCCCAGCATCCGGCACATCATCAGCGTCGGCGACGAGGCGGGCAACGATCAGCCAGGCGTGACCCGACTGGAAGACATCGGTCGCGAGACCGATCCCGCCGCAGCCCGTGCCGTGGTCGAACAGATCGAAGCGCAGATCGACCCACTCGACGTCGTCGCGTTCCAGCTGTCCGGCGGTACCACCGGTGTGCCCAAGGTGATTCCGCGCATCCATGCCGAATACTGGAACAACGCCCTGCTCTACGCACAACGACTCGGCTGGGACGAACACAGTCGCGTGGCACACCTGATACCGATCATTCACAACGCCGGAGTCTCGTGTGGGCTGCACGCGGCGCACTCCGTCGGCGCCTGCCTGGTACTGGCCACCGCGGACGCTCCCGCGGCGTTCGAGTTGATGGCACGGTCGGAGGCGACCGAAGTCCTCATCGGGCACGGCCACTACCAGGCAGTTCTGACCCCGGACTTCGACAAGGCCCGCGCGTCTCTCGGACGGGTCGTACTGTCGGGTGCCAAGGTTCCACCCGAACTGTTCGAACGAGTCGACGACGGTGCGGGGCATTGGGCCGGCCAGCTGTTCGGCATGTCCGAAGGGCTGCTGACGGTGACCCCGATCGACTCCCCCACCCACGCTCGCCTGACGACCGTGGGAACCCCGATCGCGTCCGACGACGAAATTCGTATCCTCGAGCCGGGTACCGAGATAGATCTCCCCGACGGCGGCGTCGGAGAACTGTGCTGCCGCGGCCCGTACACGATCCCCGGCTACTTCGATGCCCCGGAGCACAACCGGGATGCCTTCACCTCCGACGGCTTCTACCGCACCGGTGACCTCGCCGCGATCACCGTCATCGACGGCGAGCGGTACCTGTCGATCGAGGGCCGAATCAAGGACCTCATCAACAGGGGCGGGGAGAAGATCAACGCGGAGGAACTCGAATTACTGCTGCTCGAGCATCCTCGCGTCGCCAATGCGGCGGTAGTCGCCATGCCCGATCCCCGACTCGGGGAGAAAACCTGCGCATATCTGGTGGCCACCGACGAAGAGCCGTTGTCGATGAAGGCCGTTCAAGAGCATCTGGCCCGGCTCGGCGTCGCCAAGTTCAAGTGGCCCGAACGGCTCGAATGGGTGACATCCTTGCCGCACACCAATGTGAACAAGATCGACAAGAAGCGGTTGCGTGCCGAGATAGCCGCGAAAGTGCTCGCCGAAGCCGATGCACGCGGCGCGGTCGTCTAGAACCACGTGTTCCGTTCTGGATCAACACCTTCGGGGCGTGTCCACACGGGCATTCCCCCGAAGATGACCACCTTCCAGATGACATCGACCGCACACGTCACATTGACTGTTCGACATAAACGTCGAATACTTGACTTAAACGTCACACAGACTGGAGTTTTGCCATGAATCTCGCGCGAGTCGCAGTTCTCGGAGGTGGACCCGGCGGTCTCTATGCCGCAAGACTGCTCAAGCTCAGCCATCCGGACGCCGAGGTGACCGTGTACGAACAGAGCGCCCCGGACAAGACATTCGGATTCGGCGTCGGCCTCGCCTCCCGCACGCAGCGCAATCTTCGCGAGGCCGATTCGGCATCGCTGGAGGCCATCGTTGCCGCTGCACACCCGCACGACATGTCGATGCAGGTCGGCGAGCACATCGCCCGGCTGCAGAGCGGCGACCTCCTCGCGATCGCGCGCACCTCCCTGCTCGAAGTGCTGCAACAGCAAGCCCGACAGGCCGGTGTCCGCCTGCACTTCGGCGAACGCCGGGACATCGGCGACCTCGACGCGGACCTGATCATCGCGGCCGACGGCATCAACAGCGGAACGCGCACAGAGCTCGCAGACCGCTTCGATCCACACATCGACACCGGCACCGGCCTGTACCTCTGGTGCGGAACCGATTTCGCTCTCCCGAGCGCCATATTCACACCGGTCACCACCGAGCACGGCACGTTCGTCGCGCACGCCTACCCCTACGCGCCGGACCGCAGCACCTTCCTCATCGAAACCGACGAGGACACGTGGCGGCGAGCAGGATTCGACGTATCCACCGAGCAGACAGCACCACTCGACAGTGACGGAACCTCACTGCACTACCTGCAGGCAGCGTTCGCCGACACTCTGCAGCACCACCGGCTGATCGGTAACCGCACCCGCTGGATGCGCTTCCGGACCATCTCGTGTGGGCATTGGCACAGCGGCAACGTCGTACTCCTCGGCGACGCSGCSCACACCGCGCAYTACTCSATCGGCTCGGGCACCAAGCTGGCCATGGAGGACGCCATCGCCCTCGACCAGGCACTCACCGCCTCCCCGAACATCGAGGACGCGCTCGCGCACTACGAACGAACCCGCCGCCCCGCCGTCGAATACCTCCAGCACATCGCGCACCGCAGCGAACTCTGGTGGGAGTCCTTCCCGCAGCGGATGAACCTACCCGTCGAACAGCTGCTGATCGCCTACATGACCCGCGCCGGAAAGGTCAGTCTCAGCCGATTCCACGACACCGCCCCCACGCTCGTGCGGAAGGGCCTGGCGAACTACGCGGACGTGCCTCCCGACGCGATCCCCGACACCGACATCACGGACTGGACGATCGGGCAACCACTCGCCCACGGCGACCGCCGATTCGAGCACCGGATCGCACCGGCGGACCTGCGCGACGCCGCCACCACCACAGTGCTCGATATCGACTTCGAGTCCGCCTGGGGTCCGGAGGCCACCGCACTCATCGAGACCGCACCAACCGCGCGAACTCTCTGGCTCACCGGCCCAACCACCCGCTCATCGCTGCTCGGCAGGCTCGACTTCGCCGAACGCCTCGGTCACCGCACAGACGCACTCGTCGTCGTCGAGGCCCCCGGTTCCTGCCGCGCAGATGTCGCAGCAGGTTTGGCCAGCGTACGGATGCACCTCGCGTTCTTCAGTGATCCCGCGATGTCGGACGCTGATCCGGCGCTTTCCGGGTTGCGGGTCTCGACATGAGTACCCGACCAGCGACCGGCGCCCGTTATCCTTCGGACATGACAAGCGAGGAGGCCCCGAACGAGCGCCGACCCCGAGGCCGGGGCAAATCCCGTTCCACCGATCAGGCTGCGACCGAACCCGCGGGCATCCGCAGCAACCCTCGCCGTGAGCTGGTGGAAAAGCAGATCATCGAGCAAGCCACTCGACTGTTTGCCGAACGAGGATTCGCGAGCACCACGCTGCAGGACATCGCCGACGCAACCGGCCTGACACGGCCGGCCCTCTATCACTACGTGGCCAACAAGGACGAGCTCCTCTCCCGCCTGGTCAGCGAGAGCACCGAGACACCGGCCGCGCTGCTACACACCATCAACGAGCGCACCGATCTGGGTCCGACAGAAAAGCTCCGCGAGATGGCCACCGCCATCGCACTGCATCAGGCGCAGGCTCCGGATCGATTCCGGTTGATCATCCGTTCGGAAGCCGAATTACCCGAAGACATCTCACGCAACTACGAGCAGAGCCGTCGACACGTGCTCAAGGAATTCATCCACGTCGTCGAAGACGGTATCCGCACCGGTGAGATGCGACCGGTCGACCCGCGAACCGCAGCTCTGGCCGTCATCGGCATGCTGAACTGGATCGCCTGGTGGCATCAGCCGGGAAACGCAGACGACGACCGAGTCATCGCCACTCAACTCGCGGACATGGCGGTACGCTCGTTGGTCCACCAGGACCCGCAGTCGGCGACCCCGGAAGGTCCCGCGCGAGCGATCGCGATGATTCGCCAGGACCTGAACTACCTCGAACGGCTGCTCGACGAACCACGCCCCGACTGACCGCGCTCGACGGCAACGGCCCCGGTCCTGACGGAGGTCACGCGCGTCGCAGCGCCAGCACGGGGATCGTCCGGATGCCCGCCGTCTTCTCCGCATATTCGGCAAAGCCGGGATACCGGCGCGCCTGCTCGGTGTAGATCCGATCCCGTTCGTCACCGGTCACCTCGACGACAGTCACCGGGTACTGCTCGGTGCCGCGTTCGACCTCTGCCTCCCCTGCACTGACGAGGTTGTAGTACCAGTCGGGATTGGTCGGGGCACCGGCCTTGGAAGCGAAAACGTAAATCGTGTCCGGACCTTGCTCATCGGGTAGATACATCATCGGGCTCACCCGATCGCGCCCAGTCTTTCGGCCCCGGTGGTGAACCAGCACCACCGGGGCGCCCTCGAACGGGCCACCCACTCGGCCCTGGTTTGCCCGGAATTCGGCAATGATATTCGCGTTCCAGTCGTCGGGGGTGCTCATCCTGGGAATTGTCCTAGGCCGGCACCGGAACGGGGGGCATTTCCGGTCGAATGACGTCGTCTCGTGTCGCACTCTTTCCGCTGACCGCGATGGCGACCATTCCGGCACCGCCAATCCGACGCCACGCACATGCAGGCGTCGTCGCCATCAGGCCCTTGTGGAAATCAGTCCTGTTTGGGCACCCAGTGGTCGGTTGCGAGCTCGTAACTCTGTTTGAGCTCCCCGTACGCCGCTCGTTGGGCCTCCTCGCCCTCGCCGTACCGCCGGACGGCCATCTCGTGGGCAGCCGCGAAGGCCGCCTGTACCTCCTTCGACGATCGCCGCAGTGTCTGTGGGAGCTCGGTTCGGTTCACCGCTCCACTCCTTCTCGGTCGTGGCCGTGACGTACCCCTCGATTGTCCGCCCGGGACCACCGCGGCGGAACCGGGTTGACCCGGTTTTCCGATGTCGGCCGCGGGGCGCCCGCAGGCAGGGTCTGCGCAGCGCACCCGGCACCGAGAATCACAGGCATCGAAGCGGGTCTCCACGGTGGCCTGCCAACGGTGTAGACCGGGGAAACACCTGGCACCGATCACCGGTATGGGTAACAATGACCTCGGAAAACACACAGCGACGCCAATTTCATTCTCGCCGAAGGGAAGTCCGCACCAGAGGAGACTCGATGCCTGTTTCGCCACACACATTGTTACAGCACGTCCAGGATCGCACCACCGACCTACGCCGATGGTTGGATACCGGCGAGAACACCGCCGTCCTGACGGCGTATCTGCGCGATGAACCCGTCGACCACCGTTGGCTCACCACCTACAAACGACTCACGCACGATCTGCTGAGGGCGGTCGACCATGCCTGCCCGTCCAGGGCGCCGCACGAAACCCAGACGCCGAACGCCGGCCGGCCGCCGGACCGTCGATGAACGACGACCAACGCCGGGCTCTCGAGCACGTACGCGACACCTGCGTCATGCTGCACAGCTTCCTGACCACCCACCCGAGCGACCGACCGCCCGAACGGGTCCGATCGGCCACCTTCGAACAGCTCACCGACGACCTCCTCGACGCCGTCACCGCAGCGCAGAACGCAGGAGTTCCCGAACAACACATCTTCGACAGCATGTGACAACCGTCCGCCGGCCCGGTCCGTGGCAGAAGCCCCTACCGGGATCGAGGTTCGGCTCTCTAGCCGGTGCCGGGCGAGGAATGCGCTTTGCCGGATGCAATACCGGCTCGTATTCCGATTGCTCCGGCCTCTCCACGGTTGGCGCCCTCGAGTTTCTTGAGCACGCTCGCGACGTGAAACTTGATCGTGCGCTGGCTGATCCCGAGTTCCTCGGCGATGGCGCGATTGCGTTTGCCGACCGCGAGGTGCGCGAGGACTTCGAGCTCGCGGGGGTTCAGGGTGGACAGCAGGTCCTCGTCGGGGCGGGCGGCGCGCGGATCCAACGGGATGGTCAGCGTCACGCGACTCCCCCACCCGGCGATGGATTCGATGTCGATCCGGCCGCGCAACGTGTGCAGGCGTCCGGACAGTTGCCGAGTCAGCGCGTTGCGGTCGATGGCGCCGGGCCCCTGGTCGCGGACCTCGATCAGAACGTTGTCACCGTCGCAGTCCCACGCGATCCGTAGCCGGGGCAGCACGATGGCGCGGACCATCGCGCGTGCCGCATGCGCCACCTCACCAGGAAGCGGACGGCCRTCGGCCGGCGGGTCGACATAGTCGACTTCGACCTCCCGATGCCGCAACAGTGGCCGCAATTCGCCCTGCAACCGAGGAAGTGCCGGGACTCGCCGGTGAGCTGCGTGGTGGCGATGCCGGTGTGTAGCCGGCTTCGAGCTGCTCGATCTCGTCGTCGGTCAAGGTCAGGTCTACCGCTGCGGCTGCGTCGACGAGGTGATGTGGCTTGGTCGCGCCCACGATTGGCGCGGTCACCTGCGGGTTGCGCATGACCCAGGCGAGGGCGACTTGGGCCATGGGCACGCCCCGTTCGTAGGCGACCTTCTCGACGGCGTCGATGACGGGCCTGTCGCGGTCGCCGTGGCCGGCGAAGAAGCGCTCGGCAGCGGCATCGTCTGCGGATCGGGTCGTGCCCGCCTGCCCGAACGAGCGGGTCAGCCGGCCTTTGGCCAGCGGGCTCCACGGGATCGATCCGACGCCCTGATCGGCAAGCAGCCCAAACATTTCGCGCTCCTCCTCCCGTTGGAGCAGGCTGTACTGGTTCTGCATGGACACGAACTCGGTCCAGCCGTGCAGGCGGGCGGTGTACTGCATCTTGGAGAACTGCCATGCCCACATCGAGGACGCGCCGATGTAGCGGGCCTTCCCGGCTCTGACGACGTCGTGCAGGGCCTCCATGGTCTCCTCGACCGGAGCGTCGGGGTCGAACCGGTGTATCTGGTACAGGTCGACGTAATCGGTGCCGAGGCGGGTGAGGGTTCCGTCGATCTGCTCCATGATGGCCTTGCGGGACAGTCCTCGCCCGCCGGGGCCGTCATGCATCGGGAAGAACAGCTTCGAGGCCAGCACGATCTGCTCCCGCGAGGCAAGCTTCCGCATCGCGCGCCCGACGATCTCCTCCGAGGTGCCATGCCCGTAAACGTTCGCGGTGTCCCAGAACGTGATCCCTAAATCCAGCGCCTGCCGCAGGAGCCGTTCGGCGGCGTCCTCGTTCAACGACCATGGGTGTCCGCCCGGAATCGTGGGGTCGCCATAGCTCATGCAGCCGAGCACGATCCGGCTGACGTTCAATCCGGTCGATCCCAGTCGTCCATACTCCTTGTCGAGTGCTCCTTCGCCGTGGCTGCCACCGCCACATGACTGCAGATAGCGGGGACGCAGATTGGCATCCTCGGATAGTCAGGTGATCTGGATACCTGGCTCAGCGGCCGACGAGGCCGAGGTGAAACTCGTTGTATCGGTCGCCGTGCACGCCGACCCGGCGGGCGAGGGTGTCGAGATCGGCGATCTCGTCGGCCGACAGCGRCACGCCGGTGGCGCCCGCGTTCTCCTGGATGCGCGCGGTCCGGCGCGTTCCGGGAATCGGCACGATCCAGCGCTGCTGCGCCAGGAGCCAGGCCAGGGCGATCTGGCCCGCGGTGGCGTCCTTTGCCGTTGCAAGCTGTGCGACGTGATCGACGAGAGACTGATTTGCTGCCCGGTTCTTTTCACTGAAACGTGGAATGCTCGCGCGCACGTCCCCCTCGGCGAAGGTCGTGCGGGTGTCGACCGTGCCGGTGAGGAATCCCTTGCCGAGCGGGCTGAACGGCACGAAGCCGATGCCCAGCTCCGCCAGGGTCGGGAGCACCTCGGCCTCCGGGTCGCGTGTCCACAGCGAGTATTCGCTCTGGAGTGCGGTGACGGGCTGGACGGCGTGTGCGCGGCGGATGGTGGCGGCGGAGGCTTCGGAGAGGCCGAAGTGGCGTACCTTGCCTGCGGCGATCAGTTCGCCCACGGCGCCGGCGACATCCTCGATCGGCACGTCCGGATCGACGCGGTGCTGGTAGAACAGGTCGATCGCATCGGTGCGCAATCGGGTGAGGGATTCATCGGCGACGCGGCGGATCTGCTCGGGCCTGCTGTTCAGGCCCACGCTTTGATTGTTCTGGATGTCCCAGCCGAACTTGGTGGCGATCACGACCTGGTCGCGGATGGGTTCGAGGGCTTCGCCGACGAGCTCCTCGTTGACGTACGGTCCGTATACCTCCGCGGTGTCGAAGAACGTGACGCCGTGCTCGACCGCGGAGCGCAGGACAGCGATCATGTCGTCCCGGCTGCCGGGGTTGGGTCCGTAGCTCTGGGACATGCCCATCGCGCCGAGTCCGATCGCGGAGACTTCGAGGCCTTGGCCGAGGGTTCTGGTGTGCATGGTCAGACCTCCACTGTCATGTTGTGTGCGCGGGTGTAGTCGGTGTCGGCAACGTGTTCGAGCCAGGTCGTCGTCGTGGCCGGGTCGTCGCCGTTCTCGTGGGAGTGCCAGGCGGTGCGGGCACTGGGCGCGAACCAGACACAGGCGACGACCATCCGCCGGCCCGGCTCCTGCGGGGCAGCGATCGGGTCGACCCACATGTCGCCGGTGAACTGCCCGGAGGGTTCTTACCTGTCGGGTTCTGGGAAAGCTGTTTCATAGATTCGTCTCTTTCGGCGCAGCGGCCTGAGTCTTCTGCAGGTCGGTGTCTTCGTGTTGATGTGCGGTGGCGGCCCAGCTCGCCAGGAGACTGAGCCGTTCCTGGCTCGCTGAACCGGGCTCGGCGGTGTAGATGAGGAACGAGAGTCCGGGTTCGGCGGTCAGCTCCATGCCCTCGTAGGACAAGGTCAACTCGCCGACAACGTGATGTTGGAAGTTTTTGGTCCCCGAGCCGTGGCGGCGTACGTTGTGTGCTCCCCACCGGGTGCGGAACGCGTCACTGCGTGTGGAGAGCTCCCCGATGAGATCGTGCAGTTGCTTGTCGCGGGGGTCGCGGCCAGCCTCGGTTCGTAGGATCGACACGGTGATGTCGGAGGCGGCTTCCCAGTCGGGGTAGAACTCCTTGGCGCGCTCGTCGAGGAAGCAGAACCGCGCGAGATTGCCCTGCCCCGGCCCGTCGAAGACGCGATCGTAGAACGCGCGACCCAGCGCGTTGGTGGCAAGGATGTCCATTCGGCCATTGCGTACGAACGCGGGCCCGTGAGTGATCACATCCAGTGCCCGCGTGAGGCTCTCCCGGGCTACCCACCTCTTCGGATTGCGCCTGCGCACAGGTTGGGCGGCGCCGCCCGCGACGCGGGCCAAGTCGAAGAGGTGCTCACGTTCGGCGTCGTCCAGTTGCAGCGCTCGCGCGACCGCTTCGAGGACGGCATCGGAGACCCCGGCAAGGTTCCCGCGCTCGATCTTGGCGTAGTACTCGATGCTCACATCGGCGAGCATCGCGACTTCACTGCGTCTCAGTCCCGCCACACGCCGCTGCCCGGAGACGGTCAGACCTGCCTGCTCGGGGGTGAGGTTCGCGCGCCGGGACATGAGGAACTCTCGTGCTTCACTCCTGTTGTCCACGCCCCAAACGTTATGCCGATGCAGCCACGCAGGGGATGCCCTGCTGGTACACCCCTCATCAGAGACTCCCTCCGGGCCCGTTCTGAAGGTGTCATAGAACTTGCCGAGATTCCGCGACGGTGACGATGGCACCGAAAGAACACTTCGCCCGACCTTTCAT
>NZ_JBFUGT010000207.1:0-7500 GCF_056402775.1 Rhodococcus sp. P3_B8 | reverse complement strand
GCGGACACGGCCGGCGACTCGGGAATCCAGAAGCGCCACGGCCGGTCGGCGGCCGTGCTGACACCGACCCGGGGGCCACTCACCCAGCCGTCCGACTCCCCGACCTCCAGTCGAACCGGTGAATCGGACTCGAAGAGTGCCGCACCGTTCTCCGCGAGGGTCACGCCGGTCGCGGACCCCAGGTTGCCGGGACCGCGCGCCCACTCCGCGGGTCGCGCGACGCGGGGCCTGCGCGCCTGGACCGTCGAGCAACCGTCGAGCACTTCGCCCGCCCGGAGCAGCACCCCGCCCGCGATTCCGACGGGCCCATACGACACGTTCATACAGAAGTGCATTCCGTAGCTGCGGTAGACGTACAGATGCCCGGCCGGTCCGAACATCACCTCGTTGCGCGGCGTCCTTCCCCGGTACGAGTGCGATGCCGGGTCGGGCCACGGGCCGTCCTTCTCCCCGCCGTACGCCTCCACTTCGACGATGCGGATGCGGACGTCTCCGACGATCAGCGTGGATCCGAGGACGATTCGCGCGGCGTCGACGGGTTCGGCCCGGTCAAGTCGATCGATGGTCACGTCCCGATTCTCCACAACCGTTGACGTCGCCACCCCGGCGGTCGCATAATTCATCAAGCAATGAATTCACCCAGTGATGAATTGAGGCCCGCCATGACCGGCAGCCCGGCGATCGACATCCGAGATCTGCACGTGCGAAGAGGCAAGAACGAAGTGCTGCACGGCATCGACGTCCAGGTGCCGAGCGGATCCATCACCGGCCTCCTCGGACCCTCCGGCTGCGGAAAGACCACGCTGATGCGGTGCGTGGTCGGCACGCAGATCGTGGAATCAGGGACGGTCACGGTGCTGGGCTCCCCCGCAGGCTCGGTCTCGTTACGAAGCCGCGTCGGATACGTCACCCAGTCCCCCAGCGTGTACGCCGACCTCTCGGTCAAGAAGAACGTGGCCTACTTCGCCGCGCTCTACGGCCAGCCCTCGGACGCGGTCACCGACGCCGTCGACGCGGTGGGGTTGACCCGCTTCGCAACCCAGAAGGCCGCGGATCTGTCGGGAGGACAGCTGGGACGGGTCAGCCTCGCCTGCGCGCTGGTGGCACGCCCCGAGATCCTCGTCCTCGACGAGCCGACCGTCGGACTGGACCCACTCCTGCGCGTCGAATTGTGGGAACGGTTCGAAGCCCTCGCCGACGCCGGTACCACCCTGCTCGTGTCGAGCCACGTCATGGACGAGGCCGAACATTGCGCTTCGCTGCTCCTCATGCGCGACGGCTACGTTCTCGCGCAGGTCTCCCCCGGCGAACTCCGGGAGCAGACCGGTGAGACGAGCCTCGAAGACGCCTTCCTGAACCTCATTCGCGCATCACATGTCGGGAGCGAGAACTGATGAACGTCACGATCTTCGCGGCCACTGCAGGACGGATCCTCGCGCAACTGCGAACGGATCACCGCACTGTCGCCATGATTCTGGTGGTACCCAGTCTGCTGATGGTGTTGCTGTACTTCCTGTATCAGAACGTTCCGGCGCCGCCCGGTCAGCAGTCGCTGTTCGAGCGCGTCGCGATCACGATGCTCGGCATCCTTCCGTTCGTCGTGATGTTCCTCGTCACGTCGATCGCGATGCAGCGCGAACGGACGTCGGGAACACTCGAACGCCTGCTCACGACCCCGATGGGCAAACTCGACCTGCTCGGCGGCTACGCTGCCGCGTTCTCCACGGCCGCTGCCGCGCAGGCGGCGCTGGCCTGCGTCGTCTCGTTCGGATTCCTCGGCCTCACCACCGAGGGCAGCGTGACGTGGGTGCTGCTGATCGCCGTGYTGAACGCGATACTCGGCGTCGCCCTCGGCCTGTTGTGCAGCGCCTTCGCACGCACCGAGTTCCAGGCGGTGCAGTTCATGCCGGTGGTCGTGGTGCCCCAGCTCTTCCTGTGCGGTCTGCTCGTTCCGCGAGATCAGCTCCCCACGTGGCTCGAGTGGATCAGCAACGTCCTCCCGCTGAGCTACGCGGTCGAGGCGCTGCAACAGGTCGCCACCCATCCCGGGGCGACGGGGCTCATGTGGCGCGACCTGGCGGTGGTCGCCGCCTTCGCGCTCCTCGCACTGTCGCTGGGCGCCGCGACCCTGAGGCGTCGCACACCATGACCGGCCCCGCGACACGCGCGGACGCCACCCCGGGTCTGCGCACTGGACGACGCCCGGGCAACCCGGACACACGGTCACGAATCCTGGCGAGTGCACGGAAACTGTTTGCACAGAACGGCTTCGACAAAACCAGCGTGCGCTCCGTGGCCACCGGGGCCGGCGTCGACTCCGCCCTGATCCACCACTACTTCGGAACGAAACGAGATCTGTTCCTCGCCTCGGTGGACATTCCCGTGGATCCGACGCAAGTGATCGCTCCGGTGCTCGACCTTCCGACGGGCGAGGTCGGTAGGCACCTCGCCCGGGCCGTCTTCTCCATCTGGGAGTCGCCCCACAAGCCCGCCGTGGTCGCGGCGTTCCGGTCCGCGATGGCGGGAAACGAACCCAATCTCATTCGCACGTTCCTGCTGGAGGTCGTGCTCCGAGACCTCGGACCGCGCGTCGACGAGCCGCCGGGAACCGGGATGCTGCGCATGCAGCTGGTGGCATCCCAGATGGCCGGGGTTCTGGTGACGCGGTACATCCTCGAATTCGARCCACTCGCGTCGCTGCCCGTCGACGACCTCGTCGCGATCGTCGGACCGACGTTGCAGCGCTACCTCACCGGCGCTCTGCCGGTGTGATCGGGCTCACCCGAGTCAGGTGTGATCAGGCCTCGCCGGCAGCCCGGGCGAGCAACGTCTCGTGCTCGTCCGCGCCGACGTCCCGGGCCTCGTCGATGAGGAGGACGGGAATCCCGTTCTCGATGGGATACGCCCGTCGCAGGCGAGGGTTGTAGAGCAACTCGTCGCCGACCAACAGCAGAGGACCCTTGTCCTGTGGGCACGCGAGAATGCCGAGCAACGTCGGATCAATAACCACGGAAGTCCTCTCCAACCGTTCGGGTGAGCAGTGTCAGGTTACCGCGCGCCGGCAGGCACCCCGGCCGAGCCGTTCTGAAACTCCGCGGCCACCGCCTTCGTCAGTCGCTTGTACTGCTGCGATTCCGGATCGACGTACCACACACGGGTTCCCGGCTTGGGCAGTCCGGCCGCGCTCAGCGCCTCGGCGTTCGGACGGTACGAGGACCCCAGCGGGATGTCCTCCACCACCTGGATGATGTCGGGTCGCAGCGCGGGAGGAAGCACCTCGAAGGCGTCGGAGATTTCCGCCAGCCTCGGCGCCCGCCCTTCGCGGAGGGTGAACGCGGCCACGGCCAGTGTCCGGCCTCCGACCTCCACCCCGTAGGCAACAGCGAGGTCGACGCGATCGACGGACACGAGCGCATCGACGATCGGCTGGGTGAACACGGCTCCCCTCGGAGTCGCGATGACGGTCTTCCGGTGGTCGACCAGCCAGTAGTCCCCGTCGGCGTCGCGACGGAAGAGGTTCTCCGTCGGAATCCAGGCGTCGCCCGCGGCAAAGATCCCCCGCATCGCGCCGCCGGACATCTCGGCGTGCACGCCCGCCCTGCCGAGGAGCAGACCGACCTCGTCGTCCTGGCATTCCCGGATGAACCCCTGCTCGTCCTCCAGCAGTCGGCCGGCGATCGGGTCGTAGGCCGCGAGCCGGACCTCCGCGCTCCCCGGGAGGGGGCGTCCCTTTGCCCCGACCTTCGCGCCTGCGACGTTCGCGAGAACCACGTCGCCCTCGGTGGACGCGTAGAACTCGAGGACTTTCGCYGGTGCGAACCKCTCCGTCGTGCGACGCCACAACCCCTGCGGCATTCCGGATCCGATGAAGAGCCGGACGGGGTGACTGCCGTCGAGCGCGAGGTTCTCGGCGTCGAGGATTTCTCGCATCATCGTCCACGTGTAGCTCACCACGGTCACCCCGTAGCGGTGGACTTCCTCGGCGAACCGCTCGGGATCGACTCCGCGTGAGAGCGCGATCCGGGAGCCACCTGCCACGGCACCACCGATCGCTGCCAGCAGACTCGACGAATGATGCAGGGGTGCAAGGCAATATACGGTGTCGCCACGGTCCAGATCGGCGGCCGATGCCGTTCCGAACGCCGACAGCGCCCACCGGTAATTGGTGATCTGTTTCGTCTCCCAATGGCCGTTGGACTCACTGCAGATGATGAATGCCAGTTCACGAGCCAGACCGGGATCGGGCCGGTACCAGCCCGGCAGTGTCACTGCGGCGGGGTCGATCTTCTCGAGGTCCACGACGTTCGCCGAGGGATCGACGTCGAGGTCGCGCTGGTCGCCACCGCCCAGAACCAGGACCTGCATCCCGGTCGCGATCGCCGCGTCGAGATTCTCCGGGTCGGTGACGATGCGTTCGACACCGTCGATGCGGATCGCGGTGTGGACCTCCCGGCCCGGGGGCAGGAGGACAGCCACGGCACCGAGACGGGACAGCGCCGCGATGGCGGCGAGCGCACTCGGGCGCGTCTGCATCACGACGCCGACGTGAGCGGCGGGACGGACACCGGCCTGGATCAGGCCGCGCACCACGTTGTCGATCCGCTGATTGACCGCCGCGTAGGTGTGGACGCGATTGTCGAAGAGGAAGCACTCGCCGCCCGGCGCCTTCCGCCCCTGTTCGGCCAGCAACCGGCTGARCGAGATCTGGGTGTGGGGCTGGATCTGACCGAGCCGGGCCAGCCGTGGCAGCGCCCGCGTGGCCTCGCCGGACAGCTCCACCGTTCCCCGCAGCGCCCCCGAAGCGAAATCACTGATCCCCTTGCCGACACCGACGCCGACCTCGGCGACCGACGCCACGGTGTGAATGATGCGGTCGCTGATGGAGACTCCGGATTCGCTGCCGAAATGTTCGTCGTAGCGCATGAGCTCGATATTGGTGGGCCGTGGGCCGAGACCCTCGTTCCACAGCACCCATTTCCCGGTCGTGGGCCACGTGTGGGTCGCCGCAGCCGAACCGACGACGAGGCCGAAATGTCCTGCCCGCAAAGTTGATTCGTACACATTCGCCCGTGGGGCGGCCCGGCGGATACCGCGGACGGCCAACGGCTGACCGATGTCGTCGACTTCCCCGACGAACGCGAGGATGGGGCAGGTCAACTCCGCGAGCGACACGACCTGGTCCTTGATCACGAACCCGCCGGTCATCATGCGGTTGTGCACGATGAACTGCTTGAGCAAATCCGCAACAGCAGGACCGGACCACGCCACCCAGCCCTCCGTCGCGAGGAAGCGCCGCTGCTGCTCCCGCGGCAACAACGCTTCCCGGTCGTGCAACTGACGCAGGAAGTCGAGCCTCGACTTCAGTGTCTTGACGGGATCGAGAAGCTGAAAACCGGTGCGCGCCATCCACCCCGACACCGCGAGCCGGTTGAAGACGTGGTCCGCGAGGAAGCCSGCAGCGTCGGTGGCGAACCCCGCCGGGATGCCGAACGGCAGCCCGGCGAGCGTGTCGACCGGACTGCCGAACGTCACGAGGCCGGCGATGTTGCGACTGCGGCGATAGGCGGCGGCCTGGTAGGCGAACATGCCGCCCTGCGAGTATCCGGACAGGTAGACGTCGCGACCGGTGTGCGCCCGCACCTGGTCGATGATCTCGCTGATCGCGACGATGTGGTCGGCGAGATTCCGATCCCACCCGCCCTCTTCGGAATCCGGCGATCCGAAGTCGACCACCCACGGGTCGATCCCCATCGAGTGCAGGATGCCGACTGCGCCTTGATCCCGGGTCACGTCGTAGACGTCGGCCGACATCATCATCGGCGGGACCAGGACGATGGGGGGCCCGGCGTCGGCAGGGTCGGTGTCGGGGAAATACCTGCGGAGCCGATACATCGGTGCGCGTTCGACCACCTCGAACGGCGACGTGGTGAGGTCCGTCTCGAGTCCGCCGAGGCGAACTACCTCCAACCCGTTCTGCGCCGTCGCCACCACGCGACGGATCGGGCCCATCACCGTTTCGGTATTCAGTCCCACGAACACTCTCCCAGACTCTCGAACCGTGACGCACGTCTCACTGCCGCCCGCCCTCACCCTACTGCGCTCGACGCGTCACACAGCCCCTAATCCGGGGCGTCCGACACGGGCGTCATCGACACCACTCACGCAGCGACTCGGACAGCTGACGGACCCCGCCCAACTGTTCGGCCACACGGATACCGGCCGTACCGCCGCGGGCGTTACGCGAGGCGATCGAGCCCTCGACGGTGAGGACCTCCCGCACGTCCGGAGTGAGCGCCGGATCGACCCCGGCGAGTTCGTCGTCGGTGAGATCCTCGAGTCCGACGCCCCGCGCCTCGGCAACGCGGACGCACGCCCCCGCCGCCTCGTGCGCGACCCGGAACGGGACGCCCTGACGAACGAGCCACTCGGCGATGTCGGTGGCCAGCGTGAATCCCGCCGGTGCCAGTTCCGCCATTCGGTCCGTGTGGAATTCGAGAGTGGAGACCAGTCCGGTGATCGCCGGGAGCAGCAACTCGAGCTGCGCCACCGAATCGAAGACCGGCTCCTTGTCCTCCTGCAGATCCCGGTTGTACGCGAGCGGCTGCGCCTTCAGGGTGGCCAGCAGACCCGTCAGGTTACCGATCAGCCGCCCGGACTTGCCGCGGGTGAGCTCGGACACGTCCGGGTTCTTCTTCTGCGGCATGATCGACGAGCCGGTCGACCAGGCGTCGGCGAGCGTGATGTAGCCGAATTCCGGAGTGCTCCACAGGATCACCTCCTCGGCCATCCGCGACAGGTCGACGCCGATCATCGCGAGCACGAACGCCGCCTCGGCCGCGAAGTCCCGCGACGACGTGGCGTCGATCGAGTTCTCGGCCGAYGAATCGAAGGCGAGTTCCGCGGCGATCGCCTCGGGATCGAGTCCGAGTGACGAGCCGGCCAACGCTCCGGAACCGTACGGCGACACGGCCGCCCGCACGTCGAAGTCCCGCAGCCGCTGAACGTCACGAAGCAACGGATGCGTGTGCGCCAGCAGGTGGTGCGCGAGCAGCACCGGCTGCGCGGCCTGCAGGTGGGTCTTGCCCGGCATCACCGCGGAGGGGTGCGCGGCTGCCTGCGTCGCGAGGGCATCGACGACGTCGAGAACACCCGCCGCCACCCGGCGGACGGCGTCCCGCAGCCACATCCGGAACAGCGTCGCCACCTGATCGTTGCGCGAACGCCCGGCGCGCAGGCGTCCCCCGACCTCCGGACCGACCCGATCGATCAGCCCGCGCTCGAGCGCCCCGTGCACGTCCTCGTCGGATTCGCTCGGGACGAACTCGCCGCTCGCGACGTCCGCCGCGAGCCTGCCGAGACCGTCGAGCATCGCCGCCAGGTCCTCGTCACCGAGCAGGCCGGCCTTGTGCAGCACCCGGGCATGCGCCTGGGACGCGCGCACGTCGTACGGGGCCAGCACCCAGTCGAAGTGGGTGGACTTGCTCAGCGCCGCCATGGCGG
>NZ_JBFUGT010000206.1:0-11519 GCF_056402775.1 Rhodococcus sp. P3_B8 | reverse complement strand
GCCCTGGCCGTGTGCGCGACCGCCCTGGCCGCCGCGTCCACCCTGGGCGCCGCCCGGTCGCTGGTTGCGTCCGCCGCCGTTCGACGCGGGCGCGGCCGCCTTGGGGGCGGGGGTGACGTGCGGTGCGATGTCGCCGACCAGGTCGAGCACGTGTGCGGAATCCGCGGTGCTGCGGAGGGGGGTCACCTTGATCGCGGCCTTGCGCATCAGGACGGCGAGGTCCTTGCGCTGCTCGGGCAGCACGACCGTCACGACGTCGCCGGCGCTGCCCGCGCGTGCGGTGCGACCGGAACGGTGCAGGTATGCCTTGTGTTCGGCGGGCGGATCGACGTGGACGACCAATTGCACGTCGTCGACGTGGACGCCGCGCGCTGCGACGTCGGTGGCCACCAGCACGCGTGCCTCACCGGCGGAGAACGACGCGAGGTTGCGGTCACGGGCCGCCTGCGACAGGTTGCCGTGCAGGTCGACCGAGGGGATTCCCGCCTCGGTGAGCTGACGGGCCAGCTTGCGGGCCTGGTGCTTGGTGCGCATGAACAGGATCCGGCGTCCGGTCCCGGACGCCAGCCGCTCGACCAGCTTGCGCTTGGATTCGACGCCGTCCACGTCGAACACGTGGTGCGTCATGGCGGCGACGGGCGAGTTCGCCTCGTCGACCGAGTGCAGGACCTCGTTCTTCAGGAACCGCTTCACCAGCTTGTCGACGCCGTTGTCCAGCGTGGCGGAGAACAGCAGCCGCTGCCCGTGCTGGGGGGTCGCGGTGAGGATGCGGGTGACGACGGGCAGGAAGCCGAGGTCGGCCATGTGGTCGGCCTCGTCGAGCACGGTGATCTCGACGGCGTCGAGGCTCACGAACTTCTGCTTCATCAGGTCTTCGAGCCGTCCGGGGCACGCGACGACGATGTCGACGCCGGCCTTGAGCGCGCTCACCTGACGGTTCTGGGAGACACCACCGAAGATGGTGGTGACCCGCAGGTCGTAGGCGGCGGCGAGGGGCTCGAGGGCTGCGGTGATCTGCGTGGCGAGCTCGCGGGTGGGGGCCAGGATCAGGCCCACCGGGCGACCCGGGCGACGCTTTCCGCCCGACAGTTCACCCGCGAGGCGGGACACCATCGGGATGGAGAAGGCGAGCGTCTTACCGCTGCCCGTCTTGCCCCGGCCGAGCACGTCGCGGCCCGACAGCGTGTCGGGGAGGGTGTCGACCTGGATGGGGAACGGGGAGGTGATCCCCTTGTCGGCGAGTGCTTTCACCAGTGGTTCGCGGACGCCGAGCGCAGCGAACGTCGTGTCGGGAGTATGTGTGTCAGACAAGTGGTCAGGCCTTTCGGGCACAGGGTTGTGCCCGGAGGGCCGATACGGAAGGTCTCCGTCGGAGCTCGAGCACAGGTTGGCGGCGTTGCCGGTCGGCAAGCTTCTTCGCCGTAAGAAGAGCGGATGCGGTGGTGCACATCCAACAGGATTCGGGTGACCGAACTGAATGCGTTCTACGACGCTCGATGACCGTCGTGGTCACCTAGTGATCGCCACTCTACCCGGTGGCAGCCGAACGGTCCGACCGAGGACTCACAAACCGACCCATTCCGAGGCCCCGTCGGCGAAATTCTGCCGCTTCCAGATGGGTACTTCGTGCTTGATCCGTTCGACCAGTTCGGCGCACGCGGCGAACGCCTCGGCGCGGTGTGGTGCGGCGACTGCGGCGACCACCGCGAGGTCGCCGACGGTGAGGGACCCGACCCGGTGGACGGCCGCCACGGGTAGTCCGGTGGACGCCGCGACCTCCTCGCAGACGGTACGGAGGAAGCGCTCGGCGTCCGGGTGCGACTGGTACTCGAGAGCCGAAACGGATTGTCCGCCATCGTGATTACGGACGACGCCGGTGAACACCACGACGGCGCCGTGCTCGGGCCCGGCCACGGCGGCGTCGACGACGGCGGGATCGAGGGGCTGATCCGAGATCTGGGCGAGGATGTCACTCATCGTGCGCACCTCCGCCTGCGACCTGAGCGAGGAGGTGGTCGACGATGGGATCGAGGACGGACAATCCGTCCTTGACGCCACCCGGCGAGCCGGGCAGATTCACCACCACTGTGCCGTTCGCCACACCGGCGAGTCCGCGGCTCAGCGAGGCGTGCGGGGTCACCGCCGTCCCGCGGTTCCGGATGGCGTCGGCCACACCGGGGAGTTCTCGGTCGAGCACCGCACGGGTGGCCTCCGGGGTGGCATCCGTGGGGGAGACGCCGGTACCGCCGGTACTGATGATCAGCGCCGGATTGCCGGACAGTGCGTCGGCGAGGCCGGCGGCGATGTCGGCGTCCGCGTAGACCAGCGGACCCCGCGTGGTGAAGCCACGGTCCTCGAGCCACGCGGCGATCACCGGGCCGGTCGTGTCTTCCCGAGTACCCTTCGCGCCGCCGGTCGAGGCGACCAGAACGGCCGCGGATCGCGATGTCACCGTGGGGATTCCGGTGCTCTGCTGCTCACGCGTCCAGTGTCCGCGTTTGCCGCCGTCCTTGGTGAGCAATCGGACACCGTCCAGTGTCGCGGCGGGGTCGACGGCTTTCACCATGTCGTGCAACGTCAATCCGGCCACCGCCACGGCGGTGAGGGCCTCCATCTCGACGCCCGTCGGGCCCTTCGTCTTCGCGGTGGCCTCGATCGTGATGGCATCGCCCGTGAACCCGAACTCCAGCTTCACCGACGACAGCGCGAGCTGATGGCACAGCGGAATCAGCTCGGACGTTTTCTTCGCCCCCGAGATCCCGGCGATCCTGGCCGTCGCGAGAACGTCCGCCTTGGGCAGATCGTCGGCCCGCACCAGTTCGATCACCGCGGGTGTGGTGACCAACTGCCCGGCAGCGACTGCAATTCGGGTCGTGTCCGCTTTCGCGCTCACATCGACCATGCGGGCGCGGCCCTCGCTGTCGAGGTGCGTCAGGTCGCTCATAGGGGGATCACCTTCACGAGTTGTCCGGCGTCGAGCGCGGTGACGTCGGCGGGAACGTCGAGGAGGACGTCCGCCCATGCCATCGCGGCGACGAGATGGGAACCGGGGCCGGACACGAGTTCGACCCCGGCGTCGGTGCGGCGTGCGCGGAGGAATTGCCGCTTGCCGGGAATGGAGGTGACGGCCGCGGCAAGCGGCAGCTCCTCGGGTTCGGTCGGAGGGAGCCCGGCCGCGCGCCGGATCTCGGGACGCGCGAACACCTCGAACGAGACGAGGGTGCTCACCGGGTTACCGGGAAAGTTGAGGACGGGCGTACCGTCCACGACGGCGGTGCCCTGCGGGCCGCCCGGTTGCATCGCGACGTGACCGAACTGTGCGCCGAGCGGCGAGAGCGTCTCCTTGACCACCTCGAAGTCGCCCATCGACACCCCGCCGGAGGTGAGGACGAGATCGGCGGTGGTGGTCGCCTCCGCGAGCAGGGTCCGGAACTCGGCCGGGTCGTCGCCGCTGCGGGTGATCGAGACGACCTCGGCGCCGTTGGCCCTGGCGCTCGACGCGAGGGCGATTCCGTTGGAGTCGTAGATCTCTCCGGGGTGCAGTGTGGTCCCGGCGTCCACCAGTTCGGCGCCTGTGGTGATCACGGCGACGCGGGGACGCGGACGCACCGGGACGCGCTGCAGGCCGACGGCGGCGAGGACGGCGATGTGCCGGGCGGCGAGAACACTGCCGACGGGCAGCAGGAGCGTGCCCTCCTGGACGTCGCTGCCGCGCTCGCGCACGAATTCGCCCGCGGTGCGCGAGCGTTCGATGCGGACCTGTCCGTCCGTGGTCTCCGTGTCCTCCACCGGGACGACGGCGTCGGCGCCGTCGGGGATCGGCGCACCGGTCATGATCCGGTAGGCGGTCCCGGGTGTGTGGGTGGTGGCGCCGGCCGGTCCCGCGGCGATCACGCCCAGCACCGGCAGCACAGCCGGGACCGACGCGACGGATGCGGCGTCGACCGCGTATCCGTCCATCTGCGAATTCCGGAACAACGGCAGGTCGACGGGGGAGTGGACGTCGGCGGCGAGGGCGCGCCCGAGCGCCTCGCCGAGCGGAATCTCCTCGGCCGGGCGCTCCTGGAGCGTCGCGAGGAGTTCGGCGACGTGCTGGGCGTGCTGCTCCACAGAGCGTGCGGTCACGATGTTCCTCCGGCCATGGTCACCAATCCTAGGCACCCCGCCAACGGAGCGACGAGGGCACCGCGCCGGACAACGGTCACCCCCTCGCGGCATACTGGACAGATGCAGCGAAAGGCAACTCGATGACGGCCGTGGCGATGGGTATCCCGACTGTCCGGTCGTCGGTCTCGCTCGACGGGAGACCCGACGTCGACCAGCTGGTCGACCGGTTCGGCCGGGTCGCGCGGGACCTGCGGGTGTCCATCACCGAGAAGTGTTCGCTGCGCTGCACGTACTGCATGCCCGAGGAAGGCCTGCCCGCCATTGCGGCGGAGAACCTCCTCACCGCGAACGAGATCGTCCGGCTCGTCGATATCGCCGTCCACCGGCTCGGTGTGCGCGAGGTGCGGTTCACCGGGGGCGAGCCGCTGATGCGGGTGGATCTCGAGCAGATGATCGCCGGGTGCGCCGAGCGGGCACCGGGGATCCCGCTGGCGATGACCACCAACGCGGTCGGTCTCGAGCACCGCGCGGCCGGGCTCGCCCGCGCCGGACTGACGCGGGTCAACGTCTCCCTCGATTCGGTCGATCGTGAGCACTTCGCGAGACTGACGCGGCGCGACCGGCTGCCGTCGGTGATCGCCGGTATCCGCGCCGCCGCCCGGGCCGGACTGGCGCCGCTGAAGATCAATGCGGTGCTCATGCCCGAAACGCTCAGTGGAGCGGCCGATCTCCTGGAGTGGTGCCTG
Source organism: Rhodococcus sp. P3_B8 (assembly GCF_056402775.1). Lineage (NCBI taxonomy): Bacteria > Bacillati > Actinomycetota > Actinomycetes > Mycobacteriales > Nocardiaceae > Rhodococcus > Rhodococcus sp. P3_B8. Next base: position 6,666 of record NZ_JBFUGT010000206.1, on the reverse strand, counting down.
AGCGAGGGCGTCGCGCTGCGGTTCATCGAGGAGATGCCGCTCGACGCCGATCACGAGTGGGCACGCGAGAACATGGTCGCCGCCGACCGGTTGCTGGCCGTCCTCGGCGAGCGGTTCACCCTCACCGAACACGGGAGGGAAGATCCGTCGGCGCCCGCCGAGGAGTGGCTCGTCGACGGCGGACCGGCCACGGTCGGGATCATCGCGTCCGTCACGCGCTCGTTCTGCTCGGACTGCGACCGCACCCGTCTCACGGCCGAGGGAACGGTACGGTCGTGCCTGTTCAGCGACCAGGAGATCGACCTGCGGGCGGCCCTGCGGTCGGGTGCGGGCGACGAGGAACTGGCGCAGTTGTGGCGCGGCGCGATGTGGAACAAGTGGGCAGGCCACGGAATCAACGCGGACGGCTTCGCCCCGCCGCAACGGAGCATGGGAGCAATCGGTGGTTGACGTGACAGGCATTTCCGTTCGGTACTTCGCGGCCGCCGCCGACGCGGCGGGCTGCACCAAGGAAACTCTCGACCTCCCGGTCGGCGCCGACCTCGGCCAGGTGAAAGAACATCTCCTCGCCAAGTACGGACCCGAGATGCAGCGGGTTCTGTCGGTCTCCGCGTTCCTGGTGGACTCCGAGCTGACGCGCGACCTGACCCGCACCGCCGGTACGCAGGTGGACGTGCTGCCGCCGTTCGCCGGCGGCTAGCGGGCCGCGTTCACGGAGTCGGCCAGCCACCGGTCGAACGTGATCGTTCCGAACCGATTGTCGGGCACCAGGTTCGATCCCTCTCGAAAGAACTGGCCCATCGCGCCCGGAAGAGGCACGGTCACGACGAACCCGTGCGTCCCGGTGGCCTTCTTCCACGCCGCCGTCAGATCGCGGGCGGTGCGAACCTCCGGTCCACCGATCGTGATAGTCCCCTCCGGCGCCGGTTCGGCGGCCAGGGCGGCGTCGACCAGCGCGGTCGCGACATCCCTGGTGTCGATGGTCTGGAAGTTCGTCTTGGAGAACGCGGGGATCAACCCGGCCCGGCTCGCCGGCTTCGCGATCATGGGAATGAAGTCGTGGAACTGGGTCGCCCGCACGATCGACGTCTCCATCGCGGCGCTCTCGTAGACCCGTTCCTGCTTCCGCTTCGCCTGGTAATAGGGGAATTCGCTGCGGTCGACGTTGACGATGGAGAGCAGCACGGCGCGCCCGACTCCCGCGCCGTCCGCGGTCGCGAGGAGGTTCTCGGCGCCTTTCTCCAGCACGGCCCGGGTGCCGCGGGTCTTGCCGTCGGTGGTGTCCACCACGACGTCGACCCCGTCGAGTGCTTCGGCGAGGCCCTCACCGGTGACGAGATCACCGTGGAAATGGGCGATCTCGCTGCCCGGCGCACCGCCGTGCCGGGTCAGGACCCGGACGGAGTGACCGCGCGCGAGAAACTCCTTGACCACCTGCCGGCCCGCAGTGCCGGTACCGCCCGCGACGAGCGCCTGGACCATCGGGTCACCGCCACCACGTGTCGAGCGGGGTCACCGGGACCGTGCGCTTGTGGCGRGTGTTCAGGAACATCGTCTCCAGCTTCTGCGCGACGGCGTCCGGCACGTCCTTGCCTTCGAGGTAGTCGTCGATCTGGGCGTACGTGACTCCCAGCGCTTCCTCGTCCGGGAGGGCGGGGCGATCGTCCTCGAGGTCGGCGGTGGGGACCTTCTTCCACGTGCTCTCGGGTGCGCCGAGTTCGCGCAGGAGTGCGGCGCCCTGACGCTTGGACAACCCGGTCAACGGGGTGACGTCCACGCCGCCGTCGCCGAACTTGGTGAAGAAGCCGGTGATCGCCTCCGCGGCATGGTCGGTGCCGACGACGAGATACCCGAGCTGGCCGGCGATCGAGTACTGGATCACCATGCGTTCGCGGGCCTTGATGTTTCCGCGGACGAAGTCGCGGAGTTCGCCGCCGTCGCCGATGATGTCGCGGAGCGCCTCGGACGACTCCTTCGCGGTGGCGTCCGCGCCGGGCTTCACGTTGACGACCACCGACCGGTCGGGCTTGATGAAGTCGAGGGAGATCTGCGCGTCGGACTCGTCCGCCTGGGTGCCGTAGGGCAGCCGCACGGCGACGAACTCGGCGTCGTGGCCCTCGTCGCGCAGTTCGCTCGCCGCGAGCTGCGCGAGGCGTCCGGTGAGGGTGCTGTCCTGACCGCCGCTGATACCCAGGACGAATCCTTTGGCCGGGGTCGACAGCAGGTAGTCCTTCAGGAACTGAACACGTTTGCGGATCTCGTCGGCCGCATCGATGGTGGGCCGGGCACCGAGTTCCTCGAGGATCTGCGCACGTAGATTCGCCATGACAGAACTCTAGCGAGTGCCCCTGACGAGCGCAGGGTACGGTTCCGCGCATGAGTAGATCGGACGTTCTGGTGGTCAGCGCGACCAAGGCGGAGGCGGTGCACGTCCCGCCCGAGTTCGAGGTCCTGATCACCGGGATCGGCAAGGTGAGCGCCGCCGTGGCCGTGGCGTCCGCACTCGCCGACTACCCGCGAACGGACAAGCCGCTCGTCGTCAACATCGGCACCGCCGGTGCGTTGCACGAGCATCACAGTGGCCTGTTCACGCCGTCGACCGTCCTCAACCACGACATCAGTGGCGACGCCATCCGAGCACTCGGCCACGAGGTGGCCGATCTCCTCGCCCTGCCGGACGGCGACGGTTCGGTGCTCGCGACCGGCGATCTGTTCGTGTCCGACGCCGGCGTGCGCGACGTGCTCGCCCGCAGGGCCGACCTCGTCGACATGGAGGGTTTCGCCGTCGCCTATGCCAGCGCTCGCGGCGGCGCCCGGTGCCGGCTGGTCAAGCACGTCAGCGACACGGCCGACGACTCGGCACTGGACTGGCCCGCCCGGATCGATGYGAGCGCCCGGGAACTCGGTCGCTGGCTGGCGGCTCTCTAGCTCGCCCGCAGTGTCAGCCCGATCCCGTCGCTGTTGACCAGTCGCAGCGAGTCCGAATGGACGCTGTAGCCCGTCTCCCCGGTCAACGCGGCGAGAACGGCACGTTCGACCTCGGACACATCCGGGGGGCACGCCATCCGGGTGGTGGCCCAGGGCCCGAACGAGATCGAACTCCGCTGCACGTCCGCGGTCCCGGTCATGCGGTTGCAGCCGGTGAAGCCGGACGCCGAACCGTCGCCGGCGATGAGCAACTGGGGTGCCGTCCTTTCCAATGCCTCCGTCGTCGTGACCGCGTCCGGACTGATCAGCGCGGTGACCGTCCAGGTGGTCCCGACGACGGGCCGATCCGGCCGGACGACCTTCTCGTCGGTCAGCGTCACCGAAGCGGTGGGGGTGGTGAGGGTGAGTGTGTCGCCGCCGAGAGTCCAGTTCGGTTGCGCGTCCAGCAGCGCCGCCACCCAGGCGTCCGCGCCGGCGGCCTCGCCCGGACACGCCATCAACGTCATCGCGAGCGGTCCTGCCACGACCTTCCCGCCGGACAGGTCCACGTCGGCGCTGCCCTGATTGCATCCGGCCTCGACGGAGAGGCGTCCGGGGTCGGTGAAGCCGAGCACGAGCGGCCCACCGCCGGGAATGGGGTCGCCCTCGACGGAGGTGGAGACGTAGGTGCGGCCCGCCGGATCCGGCGGGCCGGGCTGCGCGTCCCCGGCGCAGGCGGTGAGCGAGGCGAACGTCAGGAGGCCGAGAACGGTCGCGGTGGTGCGCATTCCCCGAGGTTAGACAAATTGTCCGGATCCGGGATCAACATCGGGTGACGCGCCGGATCAGGTCCTCCCAGGCGGCGCCGAGCCGCTCCACGGACATCCCGAGGTCGCGCAATTCGTGCAGTACCAGCGTGGCTTCGAGGGGTGCGAGCAATGAGCAGGCGAGCAGTTCGTGGTCGCCCTGCACCCCGGCCGCGCGGAGCAGGGACACGACGTGGCGCACGGAGACCGCCCGGGCGGGTGCGGCGAAACGGAACTCGAGGGAATTCTCGGCCGCGCGCTGGACCTCACCCTGTACCTCGACGATCGCGATGCGGGCGTGCCCGAAGGCGATCAGTCGGTCGATCGGGTCGGCGCCCGGTCCGAGCGGCGGTGGACCGAACATGAAGGACTGCTGGAGTTCCCGTTCGGTGTGGTCGAGGAGTGCGTGCATGAGGCCCGACCGGCTGYCGAACCGGCGGAACACTGTGCCCTTGCCCACACCGGCCTTGCAGGCGACCGCGTCCATCGTGACGGCGTCGACGCCGCGCTCCGCGACCAGCAGCGCAGCCGCGTCGAGCAGACGACGCCGATTACGTGCGGCGTCTCCGCGTTCCGGGGGATCGACCCCGATCTGGGGCAGCAGGGGACTGGTCACGCCTCGCATCCTACCGTGACGGGAACATAAGTGGACCGCGGTCCGTTTAGTTGCTATACATGTTCACGAGTCGCCCTACGCACCATCGAAGGATTATTGACATGTCACAGACCAACGTTCTCGTTCTCGTCGGCAGCCTCCGCGCCGCCTCGGTCAACCGTCAGCTCGCCGAGACCGCGATCGCCGTGGCGCCCGACGGTGCCGAGGTGACCGTGTTCGACGGCCTCGGAGACGTCCCCTTCTACAACGAGGACATCGACGTCGCCGGTTCCATCCCCGCCGTCGAGGCGCTGCGTGAGGCCGCCGGCCGCGCCGACGCGCTCCTGCTCCTCACGCCCGAGTACAACGGCACCATCCCCGCCGTCCTCAAGAACGCCATCGACTGGATCTCCCGGCCGTACGGCACCGGCGCCGTCAAGGACAAGCCCGTCGCCGTCATCAGCGCCTCACCCAGCGGCAACGGTGCACAGTGGGCGCACGAGGACACCCGCAAGGCCGTCCGCATCGCAGGCGGCAAGGTCCTCGAGGACGTCACCCTCGCCATCGGCGGCACCATCGACAAGTTCGGTGACCGGCACCCGCGCGAGAACGCCGAGGTCGCGCAGCAGGTTGCCGACGTCGTCGCCAGCCTCGTCGACGCCACGAAGCAGCTCGTCGACGCCTGACGATCCGCTCGCGCGCGGCGCCGTCGTCGCTACAGCCCGGTCCGATCCAGGGCTGCGTCGACGGCGTCGCGCACCGAGTCGAAGTCTTCACCGGCCGCCAGGGCAGAGTCCCTGGCGGCTTCTATCTGTTCGCGCACCGTCTCGTACCGGGTGACCCACTCCTCCTTGTTGTCGCGCCAGTAACCGATGACGTCGTAGCGGTCCGCATGCCAGCCCAGGTCATGTCGTAACCAGCGCCGCACCACCCGCGACACCTTCGCCTCGCCCGCGAACCACACGTATCCCGGTGCATCCGGGCGCGGCCAGTCGCGGGCCGCCTCGGCGAGCAGACTGTCGCCGGCGCCGTTTCCGCTCCCGTCCAGCCACGTCATGGTCAGCGCGGCATCGGTGGCGAACTGCTGCCGGTCCTCGGGGGTCGTGACCTCCGCGATGACGTGCACCCGCGGCGAGCCGGGCAATTCCTCGAGTATCCGGCCGACGGCGGGCAGTGCCGTCATGTCGGCGAGGAGGAGTTGCCACTCGGAATCGGCGGGCGGCGCGTACCACCCCGAGGCGGTGGAGAACCCGAGCGTCTCACCGGGGCGCGCGCGAGCGGCCCAGTGCGCCGCGGTTCCGCCCGCGTGGACGGCGAAATCGATGTCCATCTCCAGGGCGTCCGGATCCCAGCGGCGGACGGTGTAGCTGCGCTTCTCCGCGCCGTCGGGTGGGAAGGCCAGGAGCAGGCGCTCGTCCGGCCGCCCGCTGGACTCGAATCGACCGAGATCTCCGCCCGCGAGGGTGATCCTCTGCATGTTCGGCGTCACCCGCGTCGTGCGCGCCACGGATGCCGACCAGGGGAGGTGGTCCAGGGAGTCGTCGGACATGCGCTCACGGTACCGGGGCCGGCAGGCAGTTACCGGTCGGCAAGCATGGGGAGCACGTCGTGTGCGACGCCCCGGTGTGCCCGGCCGCGGGCGGTCGGGGAGCGGTGTCTCCGGGTGGGGCGAGGGCTGCGCTCGGAGGGTGCCGCCATGGTCCGGCGGAGTCGTCTCCGGCCGGTGCGGGCGGTGCTCTCCCGAAGGACGTAAGCTCCCGGAGCGTCTACGTAGACCTCATACCATCCGCCACTCGTGTGGCGGGCGTCTGAGATGTACGTGTGTCACGGCTACCCGTATCACCGTGCGGTGGTGTGGGTTGAACCGTGTCCCACACCGACGCTTGTGGCGCAGGAACATGCCGTTTCGGAGTCACCCCCATCCACGGTGTCACGGTGGGCAGGCTGCGGCGGACCCGGCGATGCCGCGGCGTGCTCGGTGTCGGAGTGTTCTTGTCGCGACACTTGCGCACCGGCGCATGCTCGGCGCCCCGGACCGCGGGCAACTGCCCACGCCGACGAGTGACTTTGCCTTTACCGAGCAGTGCGCGTTTGGCCAGGTTCACCCCGGCGATGTGGTCGCGGTTGCCGCCGACCCGGCAGCCCGGGCACCACGCGTCGTGGTAGCCGCCGGGGCGGGCAAGCGGTTCGTCGCAGCCCGGACACAATGCGGACGATCCCCGGGCCGGCACCGAAACCACCGTGATCCCGGCACCCGCGGCGGTGTGCGCGAGGGCGGCGACGGCTTGGCGGCGGGCGGACTGCGCGGCCCGATTGTTGTTGACCCGTCCGTGTCCGCGGGTCTCGAGGGTGCTGAGA
>NZ_JBFUGT010000205.1:0-11524 GCF_056402775.1 Rhodococcus sp. P3_B8 | reverse complement strand
GCCGTGTAGTTTCCGCTCAGCACCTGGAAGCTGAGGTCCGCGGTGGTGCCGCGCCGCCCGGTGACCACGTATTCGACGTCGTCGTTGATCCGGGCGCCGAAGTACAGCGTGTCGGGGTTGTCGAGGCCCATCTTCATGTACGGGCCGGTGCCCGAGATGAACGTCGGGTGCGACCGCTCGGTGGCCCAGGCCGCGTGCGTCGTGGCGAGAATGCCGCCGGCGAGGTACTGGTAGCCCTCCAGCAGATCCTGCTCGGTGCGGATGTGAGGGGCGCTCTCGATCAGTTTCTCGGCCTCGGCCATGGCGTCGGCGAATGGGTCGGTCAGCACACCGTGCTCCTCACGATGGGGGTGGTACAAATATGTACCTGCGTGGTAGGACTTTGATGAACCGACAATAGAACGTGTTCTAAGGAGTGGTCAATGGGACACGAGGACGAGACGCCCGACAGGGCGCAGGGCCGACGGTCGCCGCCCACCGAACGTGTGGTGCAGGTGCTCGACTTCCTGGTGGCGCGCAAGGAGCACCGCTTCGGTTTGTCGGAGCTGGCCCGGCAACTCGGCATCAGCAAGCCCACCTGCCTGGGGATCCTCACCGAACTGGCCCGCGGCGGCTATCTCGTCCGGGATCCCGCCACGAAGACGTACGGCCTCGGGCCCGCACTCATCGCGGCCGGCCGCGCGGCGCAGCAAGGATTCGCGGCCGGCCCGGTGGCGCGCGCGCATCTTGCCGTGCTCAGTGAGGAGTTCCGGACCACGTGCACGGCGTCGGCGGTGGTCGGCGACCGTATTGCCGTCCTGGAGCTGACGAGTCCGCCCGGTGTGCGGGCGGCCGCCAAGGTGGGGGAGATGTACCCGTTCGCGCCGCCCGTCGGCCTGATGTACGTGCTGTGGGACGGCGACGACGCGCTGCAGTCGTGGTTGCGCCGGGAGCCGACCCTGCCGGTGCGCCTCGACCGCGACCGGTTGCGCACCGTGGTGGACGAGTGCTCCCGCACCGGGTATCTCGTGGAGACGCTCACTCCCGTCGGTCAGCGCCTCCACACGCTCATGGCCGGCGTCGCCGCGCACGACCTGCCGCCGGAGTTGCGCGACGTGCTCGGCGAGATGGTGTCCAGCCTGGGGGAGCGGATCTACCTGGACGCCGAACACGCGGACCCCGCCGCGCCGCACCCCGTCAGTCTCATTGCCGCGCCGACATACGACGCCGAGGGTCATCAGGCCATGGTTCTGACGCTCTATGTGGGCGCCGAACTCGCGCGGTCCGACATCGCGCGGCGGGGCAAGGCTCTCGCTGCGGCCGCGGACGCGATCACCGCGGAGGTGGGCGGCCGCCGGCCGCGGTGAGACAGGGGCATTGACCACAATCTGAAACACGTTCTATTCTCGGAGGTGTAATCATTTTCGACCGAGCTGGTCCAAATATGGACCAGTGACCGGTAAGGCACTCGCGACGAGGAATCGCCCATGACCGCACCGCCCGTGTACGAGTTGTCCCACCTCGGCGCACTCGAAGCCGAAGCCGTGCACATCTTCCGAGAAGTGGCCGCCACGTTCGAGCGTCCGGTTCTGCTGTTCTCCGGCGGCAAGGACTCGGTGGTCATGCTCCACGTGGCCGCCAAGGCGTTCTGGCCGGCACCTCTCCCGTTCGCCGTCATGCACGTCGACACCGGCCACAACTTCGACGAGGTCATCGAATTCCGCGACCGGACCGTCCAACACCTCGACCTGCGGATGGTGGTGTCCAGCGTGCAGGACGACATCGACGCAGGCCGCGTCAGCGAGGAGACGGGTCCGCGGGCCAGCCGCAACCGGCTCCAGACCACGGCGCTGCTGCGCGGGATCCGGGACAACGGTTTCGACGCCGTCTTCGGCGGCGCCCGCCGCGACGAGGAGAAGGCCCGCGCGAAGGAACGGGTGTTCAGCTTCCGCGACGAGTTCGGGCAGTGGGATCCGCGGGCGCAGCGCCCCGAGTTGTGGAGCCTCTACAACGGCAGGCACCGCAAGGGGGAGCATATCCGGGTGTTCCCGCTGTCGAACTGGACCGAACTCGACATCTGGCAGTACATCAGCGAGGAGAAGATCGAACTGCCGCCCCTGTACTATGCGCACCGCAGGGAGGTCGTGCCGCGCGACGGAATGCTGTTGGCGCACACCCGGTTCCTGACCCTGCTCCCCGGTGACGAGCCGTACGAGGCCCTCGTCCGATTCCGGACCGTCGGCGACGCCACGTGCACGGGCTGCGTCGAGTCGTCGGCAACCACCGCCGAGGCCGTGGTCACCGAGGTCGCCGCGAGCAGGGTGACCGAGCGTGGGGCGACCCGGGCCGACGACCGGATCTCCGAGGCCGGCATGGAAGACCGCAAGAAGGAAGGGTACTTCTGATGCCGCAGCTACTCCGGGTCGCGACCGCGGGCAGCGTCGACGACGGCAAGTCCACCCTGATCGGCCGGCTGCTGTACGACTCGAAGGCGATCTTCGAGGATCAGCTCGAGGCGGTCGAACGCACCAGCCGCGAGCGGGGCGACGAGCACGCCGACCTGGCACTGCTCACCGACGGTCTGCGCGCCGAACGCGAGCAGGGCATCACCATCGACGTCGCGCACCGCTACTTCGCCACACCGAACCGCAAGTTCATCATCGCGGACACGCCGGGGCACGAGCAGTACACCCGGAACATGGTGACCGGCGCGTCCACCGCCGACTTGGCCCTGATCCTCGTCGACGCCCGCAAGGGGATTCTCGAGCAGACGCGCCGCCACGCGTTCATCGCCAGCCTCCTCGGAATTCCCCACCTCGTGCTGTGCGTCAACAAGATGGATCTCGTCGGGTGGTCCGAGGACCGGTTCGAGGAGATCAAGGAGGAGTTCCGGCAGTTCGCGATCAAACTCGAGGTCCACGACCTCACGTTCATCCCGGTGTCGGCACTGCGCGGCGACAACATCGCGCAACGCACCGTCAACATGCCGTGGTACGAGGGCGCGTCGCTGCTGCACTACCTCGAGCAGGTCCACGTGGCATCCGACCGCAACCTCATCGACGCGCGGTTTCCGGTGCAGTACGTGGTCCGGCCGCAGCGCCGGACCGATTCCGCGCTGCACGATTTCCGTGGGTACGCGGGCACGGTCGCCAGCGGCGTGTTCAAGCCGGGCGACGAGGTGGTGGTACTGCCGTCCGGATTCACCTCCACCGTCAGCGCCATCTGGGGTCCCGGCGGAACCCGCCTCGACGAGGCGTTCGCACCGTCGGCGGTGTGCGTGCAGCTCGCCGACCAGCTGGACGTGAGCCGCGGAGACGTGCTGTGCCGCCCCAACAACCGTCCGCTCGTCGGGCAGGAACTCGACGCGATGGTCTGCTGGTTCAGCGAACAGTCCTCGCTGACGCCGGACGCGCGGTACACGCTGCTGCACACCACCCGCGCCACCAGGGCGTCCGTCGTGCGGCTCGACTACCGCCTCGACGTGAACACCCTGCACCGCGACGAGTCCGCACAGTCGCTCTCGCTCAACGAGATCGGCCGTATCCAGTTGAGGACGTCGCAGCCGCTGATGTTCGACCCGTACCGCCGCAACCACGTGACGGGCAGTTTCATCCTCGTCGACGAGTCGACCCACAACACCGTCGCCGCCGGCATGATCACCGGGCCGACGCTGTCGCGTTCGAAGGTGGTGTGGCACGCCGCGGCCGTCTCGCGGGACGAGCGGGCGACGCGGGGTCGCACGGTGTGGCTGACGGGACTGTCGGCGTCGGGAAAGTCGACGGTCGCGGTGGAACTCGAGCGACGCCTGGTCGCGGCCGGGGTGCCCGCCTACCGGCTGGACGGCGACAACCTGCGTCACGGTCTCAACGCCGACCTCGGTTTCAGTGCCGAGGACCGCGCCGAGAACGTGCGCCGCGTCGGCGCCGTGGCACAACTGCTCGCCGACTCCGGGGTGGTCGCGATCGCGTCGCTGATCAGCCCGTACCGCGCCGACCGGGACCGCGTCCGGGAGCAGCACCGGGCTGCCGGCCTCGATTTCGTCGAGGTGTTCGTCGACACGCCGGTGGAGCAGTGCGAGGCGCGGGACCCGAAGGGCATGTACGCGAAAGCCCGCGCGGGGGAGATCACCGGATTCACCGGGGTCGACGACCCGTACGAGGCCCCGGAGAACGCCGAACTCGTCCTCCGGCCCGGGGACGGCACGCCGACCGAACAAGCCGAGAGAATTATGGAATTGTTGAGACGTGATCACTGACGCACGACTCGCGGCCGACATCGCCTCCGGTGCCGGTGCCCTGCTGCTGGACATCCGCACCGCGGGACTCGGATCGGCGGACGGTCGTGAACTGGGCAGGCGCGGCGACGTCGCCGCCGACGCGTTCATTCTCGGCAAGCTCTCCGCGGAGCGACCCGACGACGCGATCCTCTCCGAGGAGTCGGCCGACGACCGGTCGCGCCTGGAGAGTTCCCGGGTGTGGATCATCGACCCGCTCGACGGTTCCAAGGAGTACGGACTGCCCGGTCACTCGGACTGGGCGGTGCACGTCGCGCTGTGGGAACGCGGTCGGGGGATCACGGCGGCAGCGGTCGCGCAACCGGCGCTGGGCGCGGTGTATGCCAGTGACGACGACAGCCACGCGGTGCAGACCGAACAACTCCCGGCACGGCCCCRGATCGTCGTGTCCGCCAGCAGGCCGCCTGCCTTCGTCGACGCCGTCGCGACGGAGATCGGCGCCGAGGTCACCACCATGGGTTCGGCCGGAGCCAAGGCGATGGCCGTGCTCCGCGGAGACGTGGACGCCTACATCCACGCGGGCGGTCAGTGGGAATGGGACTCGGCCGCGCCCGTCGGCGTCGCCGAGGCTGCGGGCCTGCACTGCTCGCGGATCGATGGAACCCCGTTGGACTACAACGAGTCCCACCCGTACCTGCCCGACCTCCTGATCTGCCGGCCGGAGCTGGCTCGGCCGCTGCTCGCCGCGATCGCGACACATGCCACCGACACGGCCGACAGCGGCCGGGTCGCGATGGCCCGGGCGTACATCGATGCACTGGTCAGCCACGACGCCACCAAGGTGCGTCTCGCGGACAACGCCTGGCGGGTGGAGAACGGGCAGCACACGGGCGAATCGGGGGCGTTCATCCGGGACGAACTCGAGAACGGCCTGCAGTATCAGGCCATCCAGGCCGTGCGCGAACTCTCCTTCCACGAGTGGGGCGACAACGTGGTGGCCCGGTTCGTGCTCGACCTCGGGGCCACGCCCACCGAGGTGACGTCCGTCCGGATCACGGAACATTTCGACATCCCGGCCGGGGCGATCCAGTCCGTCATGGCCATCATCGAACCGTCCGCGATCGAAAGGGAGAACCGATGACCCCGGATCAACTGGTCACCCAATTCTGTGCCGAGTGGATCGAGCCCGATCCGGCGAAGATCGCGGAGTATTTCGCGGAAGACGCCGTCTACCACAATATTCCGATGGAACCCGTCATCGGGCGTGACGCGATCCGCGAGTTCGTCGCCGGCTTCATCGCGGCCTTCGGCGGAATCGACTTCCGGGTGCACCGGCAGGTCACCGACGGCGGGCAGAGTCCCAACGCCGAGGAATCGAGCGGCGTGGTGATGAACGAGCGGATCGACGTGTTCACGCTGAACGGCAACGTCGTCGAACTGCCCGTCGTCGGCGTCTTCGAGATCACCGACGGCAAGATCACCACCTGGCGCGACTACTTCGACATGGCGCCGATCCAGGCTGCTGCCGGCGGTGGATAGCGGCCCGATGATCGCCGTCCCGGCCGGGCAGGTCACGCTGTCGGATCGGCGAACCACCCGCAGCTGGAGCGTCGAGCTGAATGCCTTCGAGATCGCCGTCCACCCTGTGACGCAGGGAGAGTACGCCGAGATCACCGGCGAGTGGCCGGGCACGACGCGGGGAACGCGGCTGCCGGTCGACGGAGTGTCGTGGCGGGACGCGATCCTGTTCTGCAACACCCTGTCCGAGCGCGGCGGGCTCGCCGCCGCCTATCGCGTGACCGGCGACGACGTCGTGTGGGACACCACGGCCGACGGGTACCGGCTTCCGGCCGAGGCGGAGTGGGAACGCGCCTGCCGGGCGGGCACCACGGGTCCGCGGTACGGCCCGCTCGACGCGATCGCGTGGTACCGCGGCAACTCCGACGGCCGGTCGCGGGACGTGGGCGGGAAGCAGCCGAACGCCTGGGGCCTGCACGACACCCTGGGCAATGTGTGGGAGTGGTGCTGGGATCTGTACGACCCCGAGGTGTACGGCACGTACCGGGTGCTGCGCGGCGGTGGGTGGTTCGACGAGCACTGGAGTTGCCGTGCCTCCGTGCGTCGGCGCAGTCACCCGACCTATCGCATCGACGACGTCGGATTCCGTCTCGCCCGGGGCGTATTCACTCCTGACTAAATGTTGACGTCAGGTTCAAGTTAGCTCTACGCTGAGCTCGGGAGTATGACGACGGTCACACCCGGAGAGGGCGAGTCTGCATGAGCCAGATCAACACGGTCCGCGGACCGATCGACAGCGCCGAACTCGGACGCACCTACATGCATGAGCACGTGTTCGTGCTGACGCCCGACGTGCAGCAGAACTACCCGGACGAGTGGGGGAGCGAGGACGAGCGGGTCGCCGACGCGGTCACCAAACTGCGCGCGCTGGCGGAGCAGGGTGTCCGGACCATCGTCGACCCCACCGTCGTCGGCCTCGGCCGGTACATTCCGCGCATCCAGCGGGTCGCGGAACAGCTACCCGAGCTGAACATCGTTGYGGCAACGGGGCTGTACACCTACGACGACGTGCCGTTCTTCTTCCACTACCGCGGTCCGGCGCTGGATGCGATCGTCGGTGCCGAGGTCCCCGACCCGATGGTGGACATGTTCGTGAAGGACATCGAAGAGGGGATCGGCGACACCGGGGTCCGCGCGGGACTGCTCAAGTGCGCGATCGACCACCAGGGGCCCACGCCCGGTGTCGAGCGGGTGATGCGGGCCGTCGCGAAGGCACATCGGCGCACCGGCGTGCCCATCACCGTGCACACCCACCCCGGTAGCGAGGCCGGAGTGCACGTCACACGTGTGATGTGCGACGAGGAGGGGGTGCGGCCGGACCGGATCGTGCTCGGGCACAGCGGAGACAGCACCGACATCGAGCATCTGACCAGCCTCGCCGAGGCCGGCTTCGTCCTCGGGATGGACCGGTTCGGAATCAACCTCGAGACGACGTTCGAGGCCCGCGCCGACACGCTCGTCGAGATGTGCCGCCGGGGATTCGCGGGGCAGATGGTCCTGTCGCAGGACGCCTCCTGCTACATCGACTGGATCGACCCCGCCCTGATGGCCGCGCTCCCGCAGTGGCACTACCTGCACATCGAGAACGACGTGCTGCCCTACGTCCGCGAGCGGGGTGTCACCGAGAAGATGATCACCGAGATGCTGGTCGAGGTGCCTCGGCGATACTTCGAGAACGTCGACCCCTACTGACATGTCGCGCCCGCGAATCGCACCCACACCCCCGGTCACGGCCCGGGGCGTCCGCACCCGCGATCGTCTCGTCGCCGCCGCCCGGGTGGTGTTCGAACGCGAGGGGTACCTCGACGCCCGTCTCGTCGACATCAGCAAGGAGGCCGGACTCTCGACCGGATCGTTCTACACCTACTTCACCAACAAGGAGGAGGTGTTMGCGGCGGTCGTCGAGGTCACGCAGAACGACCTGCTGCATCCAGGCATGGGACGGGTCGCGGACGAAGGCGACGTGCACGCGGTGGTGGAGGCGAGCATCCGCGCCTACCTGCACGCGTGCCGCCGGAATGCGCGACTGCTGGCCCTGCTCGAGCAGGTCGCGCACGTCGACCCCGCATTCCGTGAACTGGAACGCTCACGGGACGAGACGTTCTACCGCCGCAACGCGCGGGCGATCGCCGATCTGCAGGACCGCGGTCTCGCCGACGCGTCGCTCGATCCGATGCTGACGTCGAAGGCGTTGTCCGCCATGGTCGGAAGGATGGCCTACAGCTATTTCGTCGGACCGCCGAGCGAGCGGAGATCGCTCACGTTCGAGCAGTTGACCGCCGGACTCGCGCGGATGTGGACGAACGCGCTACGCGTCCCCGACCGCGTGTGAGGAGCTGTCAGTAGCCGGGTGCGTGGAGGATGCGCAGAACGAGGTCGGCGTTGATGTCGCCCAGCTCCTCCGGTGTGAATTCGCCGTCGGGGCTGTACCACCGGCAGATGTCCACCGCGAGCGACATGATCGCCAGAACCGCGACGCGGGGGTCGGTGATCAGGAACACCCCCTGATCGATCCCGTTCTGCACCTCCCGGATTGCCGCGACCCGGATCTGGAGCCGGGTCTCGGCGACCACCTCGCGGTGGTCGGGGTCGAGATGCCTGCTCTCGTACTGGGCGATGCGGGCGCGCCGGAAGTTCCGGGCGTGCATGATGCTGAATTCGCGGACCAGTGCCCGGACGCGGTCGATGGGGTCGGTGAACGGTGCCACGGCCTCCAACACCAGCGCGAGCGCACGCTCGTTCGACCGGCGGACGAGCTGGAACAGCAGATCCTCCTTGGACGGGAAGTGCACGTACATCGCGGAGGGGCTCATCCCGGCCATGGTGGAGATGTCCCTCGTACGGGTGGCTTCGAAACCCTTGTCGGAGAACAGTGTCGTCGCCGCCCGGAGCAGGCGTTCCTCGGATGTCAGCGGACCCGGGCTCGGCTCCTCGGTCGCGGACACGTCGTCTCGCAGTTCGGTCATCGGTGGTCCTCTCCGCCGTTTCGAGCTTCGTCCGCACCGGCGGGATCCGGCAAGATCAATCCCCTCGAGTGATTGACATCACACAGCTATTCAAACACACTAAGCAAGCGCTCACTGACTTGAAGTTGGCGTCATGTTCTGAAAAGTCTCATTCCCACATCCATACGAAGACCTATCTCGAGGAGTGATCGGATGACTACATCCGCGGTGCAGCCGAGTAAGGACGCAGCCGGCGACACAGCCGTCTCGCGCAAGCGTGCGCATCGGAAACTGCTTGCGGCGGGGCTCGTCGGCAGCTCGATCGAGTGGTACGACTTCTTCCTGTACGGAACCGCTGCGGCACTGGTCTTTCCCCACGTCTTCTTCCCCGACTCGTCGGCGTTGATGGGCACCCTGCTCTCGTTCAGCACGTTCTGGGCGGGCTTCGTCGCACGCCCACTCGGCGGCCTCGTGGCCGGGCACTTCGGCGACAAGTACGGCCGCAAGCCGGCCGTCGTCACCTGCCTGCTGTTCATGGGACTGGCGACGTTCCTCATCGGCTGCCTTCCGGGTGCCGCGACCATCGGCGTCGCGGCCCCGATCCTGCTGGTGGCCCTGCGGTTCGTCCAGGGCCTCGCCTGCGGTGGTCAATGGGGCGGGATCGTCCTGCTGCTGACCGAATCGGCGAGCCCGAAGCGCCGGGGATTCTCCGGGACCTTCGGCCAGATGGGCGTCTCCTTCGGCGTCCTGCTCGGCAACCTCGTGTTCCTCGGCGCCACCGCGGCGATCTCGAACGAGGCGTTCCTCAGCTGGGGCTGGCGGATCCCGTTCTTAGCGAGCGCACTGCTGTTCCCGGTCGTGCTCTACATCCAGACCACGGTCGAGGACACCCCCGAATTCCGGGATCTGCAGGAGGAGGCGCAGAAGAAGAACAAGACCGTCGTCCGCGCACCGCTGACGGAGGCGATCAAGGAACACTGGCGCAAGATCCTGCTCGGCTGCGGCCTGCTCGCGGCCACCAACTCCCTGTTCTACATCTCCATCGCCGGCGTGCTCAGCTACGGCACCGCGGAACTGGGAATGAAGCGCAACGACCTGCTCGCGATCTCGCTGCTCAGCGCCGGACTCACGGTCGGTGTCGTGCTGTGGTCCGGGCACATGTCCGACAAGATCGGGCGCAGGCCGATGATCCTGATCGGCGCGGCGATGATCATCGTGTGGGCGTTCCCGTACTTCTGGCTGATCAACACCCGGAACCTGCTGCTGTTCTTCATCGCCGTCACGGTCGGCAGCGTCTTCCAGTCCATGACCTACGGGCCGATCGCCGCATACATGGGTGAACTGTTCGCGCCCAACGTCCGGTACTCGGCGGCGTCCCTCGCGTACCAGCTGGCGGCGATCACGGTGAGCGGCGGCACTCCGTTCATCATGACCGCGCTGATCGCCAAGACCGGAACCACCACGTTCGTCGCCGTCTTCGTCGCACTGATGGGGCTGGTCACGTTCCTCTGCGCGTGGAAGCTCCGCGAGACCAACACCGCCGAGGTCCGGAACGATCCCACCGCCGTACCCGGCGCCCAGTTCTACTAGCCGGGACGACCGGGCGGCGTGGGGTGGCTGGCATCCAGCCACCCCACAGCCGTCAGTCGGGCACCGTCAGCACGATCCGGCCCTCGCAGTCCCCGGATTCGAGCAGGCGGTGCGCCTCGGCGGCCTGCGCCAGCGGCAGCGTGGTGTGCGGCATGCTCACCGTGCCTGCGGCCACCCACTCGATCGCGCGGCGCGCGGCGGCCTCCGCGGCAGTCGGATCCTGCATCAGCAGTCCGCCGACGTTGAAACCCAGGACGGCGCGGTTGGCGAGCCACAACTCGTTGGCACCGACCCGCACGTCGTCCTCTCCGCTCGCATTGCCCACGGCGAGAAGCCGGCCCAGCGGCGCGAGCACCTCGAGGCTCTCGGCGCGCAACCGGCCGCCGACCGGGTCCACGACGATGTCCACCGAATCGATGCCCGCGTCCGACAGAGCGATGCGGAATCCGTTGCTCGACACCACCAGGTCGTATCCGTACCGCTCGGCCCCCGCCGCACGCCGGGAGGACCGGACCGTGCCCAGCACCTGCGCGGCGCCGAGCCGACGGGCCACCTGCGCGGTGATGCCCGAGAGGGCACCTGCGGCGCCGTGGATCAGCACCTGGCTTCCCGGACCGACATTGCCCACGAGTTCCAGTGACAGCAGCGCCGTCGTCGTGTTCGGGACCACCGCCACCGCCTCGGCGGCATCGAGGCGAAGGTCCACGGAATCCAGCGGGATCGTGATGGCCGCATCGGCCACCGACACTTCGGCATAGCCGCCCGCGGTGGGGCGAGAGAGCGTCACGACGGGCTGGCCGACCCGCAGATGATGCACACCGGCACCGACTTCCCGCACCGTTCCCGCCACCTCGAGGCCGGGCACGATCGGTGGTGTCCCGCCGAATTCACCACGCCGCATGAGGACGTCCGCCAACCCGACCGCCGCGTGCGACACATCGATACTCACCTGGCCGGGTCCCGGCTCCGGAACGGCGAGGTCGGCCGCCTCGAGGACGTCTACCGCGCCGAAGCGTGAAATGGTGATCGCGCGCATGCCTACCTCGTCATCTCGTCGTCGCACGGGTACGGCCGCCACCGTAGTACGGTGACGGCCGCGACGAGCCCTCCGTGCGGGTGTGCTGTCAGTGGTCGCCGATCTCCAGCACGAGCTTGCCGGTGTTGGCGCCGTCGAACAGCAGATTGAGTGTGCGGCCGA
>NZ_JBFUGT010000204.1:0-11547 GCF_056402775.1 Rhodococcus sp. P3_B8 | reverse complement strand
GGGCGTCTCCCGCCTCGTCGCGGTGATCGCGGAACAGCACCACGACGAGAAGGGTCTCCGCTGGCCGGCGGAGGTGTCGCCCGCGGACGTGCACGTGGTGATCGCCAACAAGGACGAGACCGCCCGGGAAGGCGCCGAGGGGCTCGCCGCCGAACTCGACAAGGCCGGTCTCGAGGTGATCCTCGACGATCGCAAGGCGTCACCTGGCGTGAAGTTCAAGGACTCCGAACTGCTCGGTGTCCCGCTCGTCGTGGTCGTCGGCCGCGGCTGGGGCGAGGGCAAGGTGGAGGTCCGCGACCGCTTCACCGGCGAGAGCCGCGAGGTGGCCGCCGAGTCCGCGCTGAGCGAGATCGTCAACGCCGTCAGGGGCTGATCAAACCGCCCCACGCCTTTCGTCCGGACTGTTAGCTTGGCCTGACACGTCCGGACGAAAGGCTTGCTGTGACGAATTCCCTGCTGTTCGATCCGACCTCCTACGATCCCGAGCATTTCGATCCGGAGACGCGCAGACTGCTGCGGGCGCTGATCGAGTGGTTCGAGTCGCGGGGCAAGAAGCGGCTGCTCGAGGACGATCTCGAGGCCGTGTGGCCCGACGACTTCCTGGAGTTCGTGAAACGGGAGAAGCTGTTCGCGAAGTTCCTCACACCTGCCGACCTGGCGGGCGGCGACCCGGACAAGCGCTGGGACGCCGCACGCAACGCCGCCCTCAGTGAAATCTTCGGTTTCTACGGTCTGGCGTACTGGTACGCGTGGCAGGTGACCATCCTGGGTCTCGGCCCCATCTGGATGAGCGGGAACCGTGCCGCGAAGGAACGGGCAGCGACGCTCCTCGACGACGGTGGGGTGCTGGCGTTCGGGCTGTCGGAGAAAGAACACGGCGCGGACGTCTACTCGACGGACATGCTGCTGACCCGTGCGGACAACGACCCGGGCCTCGCGTTCACCGCGAGCGGCGACAAGTACTACATCGGCAACGGCAACGTCGCGGGCATGGTGTCGGTGTTCGGCAGGCGCACCGATGTGGAGGGCAGCGACGGGTACGTCTTCTTCGTCGCGGACAGTCGCCACCCGGCATACCACCTGCAAGGCAATGTGGTGCACGGCCAGATGTACGTCAGCACGTTCCGACTCGAGGACTACCCGGTGCGGGAAGAAGACATTCTCCACACGGGGGTCGCCGCGTTCGAGGCGGCGCTGAACACGGTCAACGTCGGCAAGTTCAACCTGTGCACGGGCTCCATCGGGATCTCCGAGCATGCGTTCTACGAGTCGATCACTCACGCGCACAACAGGATTCTGTACGGCAACCCCGTCACCGATTTCGCGCACGTGCGTGGAAACTTCGTCGACGCCTACAGCCGGCTGATCGCGATGAAGCTGTTCAGCGCGCGCTCCGTCGACTACTTCCGCAGCGCGAGTCTCGACGACCGCCGGTACCTGCTGTTCAATCCGATGACGAAGGCGAAGGTCACCTCCGAAGGGGAGAAGGTGATCGCGCTCCTGCACGACGTGATCGCGGCGAAGGGCTACGAGAAGAACACCTACTTCCGCGAGGCCGCCCAGTTGATCGGCACTCTGCCGAAGCTCGAGGGCACGGTGCACGTCAACGTCGGCCTCATCCTCAAGTTCATGCCGAACTACCTGCTCAACCCGGCCGAGTACCCGGAGATCGGCACCCGGCTCGACGCCGCCGACGATGCCTTCTTCTGGGCGCAGGGCCCGACCCGCGGCGCCGGCAGGATTCAGTTCCACGACTGGACGAAGACCTACGAGGCGCACTCGGACGTCCCCAATGTGGCCCGGTTCCATGAGCAGGCGACCGCGCTGAGGGAACTGCTCACCACCGCCCCGCCCGACGCGGCCCAGCAGAAGGATCTCGACTTCCTGCTCGACCTCGGGCACCTGTTCTCGCTCGTGGTCTACGGGCACCTGATTCTCGAGCAGGCCGCGATCGCCGGTATCGACCGTGATCTGATCGACCAGATCTTCGACTTCCAGATCCGCGATTTCTCCGGGTATGCCGTTGCGCTGCACGGTAAATCGTCCGYCACCGAGGCGCAGCAGAAGTGGGCACTCGGTGCGATTCGCCGTCCCGTGGTGGACGCGGAGCGGTTCGCGCGGGTGTGGGCACAGGTGGAGAACTACGACGGCGCCTACGAAATGCGGCCGTAGACAGGGCTCTACGGGGGTGGGGTGGCGTCATCCCTCGGGGTGCCGGTTGCGCCCCCTGGGGTACCTGTTCCGGTGGGTGCGATCGGCGCATTCTTATGTGGCAAGCAAAACCCCACCCCCACAGAAAGATCCACACATGGCACACACCCTCAAGCGCACCCTTTCCGCTCTCGCCATCGCGGGCTTCGCCCTCACAGCCGGAGCGGGAATCGCCTCGGCTGATCCGGGTGGCAACGGCGGCACGGCGCCGGGCGGCACCTCGCAGGGCGGTAACGGTGGCACCTCTCAGGGCGGCGCCGGCGGCGCCGGCGGCAACGGTTCCGGTGGGAACGTCGTCCTCGGCGGTCCGGTTATCGGCAGCCCGGGCACGACCACCGGACCCCAGAACGCGGGCAACGGCGGCAATGGTGGCAACGGTGGCAACGCCGGGGATGCCAACGGAGGGAACGCCGGGGATGCGAATGGTGGCGCCGCAAACGGAGGCGCAGGTGCGGGCGACACGACGACCACGGAAAACACCGAGAACTGCGGATTCGTCTTCTGCTGGTGACCGAGTCGTGATCGCTCGATCTTGCTGAACAGCCCGAGGGGCCGTCACCGCCAGGTGCCGGCCCCTCGGCGCCACACCTGTACCGCCTTCCCGCCTCCCCGGCACCACGCACTGTGAAAGGTTCTTCCCATGTCGACGTCCTTCGGCTTCTCCACTGTCCTCACACGCACGGGTGCCACCGTCGCGGCCGCGTTCTTCGTCCTCGCGGCGGGCGCCGGCATCGCGTCGGCGGCCCCGGACGTCCCGTCCGATGACCCTTCCGTCAGTACCGTTGCCCTCGGACAGAACGCCCAGGGCGGCAATGTCGACATCGGCGGCCCGCATGTCGGGCCGATCGCCGTGGACGGCATCAAGGCCGGCCCAGGCGGAGCGAATGTCGGCGGCTACGACTTCGGCGGCGGCCAGGGGCAACTCTGGGGGTGACGGGATTCGCACCCCAGGGTGCCTGGTAGCGCCGGCCCGGGCGCCGCATTCTGAACTGGCAGTAGAGAATACCCTCCAGTCGCGAGCGGACCGGACAGGTCGATTCGTCGCGGCGAGGACCCCGGAACCGGAACTCACGAGGCGAAGATTCCGGGGTCCTCTCGAACTGGCACTCTCGGGTGCCGAGTGCTAAATTAGCGATGCACAGTGAATCTGGCTGCCCGTCGGGGTGGCGGGCGCCTCGAGTGATGTGGGAGGTGTGTTGCTGTGCTTCGCTTCGATCCTTTCAACGACCTCGAATCCATGACCAAGAGTCTGCTCGGCACGGAAACCGGAACCGCACGGGTCCCGCGATTCATGCCGATGGATCTGTACAAGGTCGACGACCACTACGTCCTGCACGCCGACCTGCCGGGCGTCGATCCGGGTTCCGTCGACGTCAGTGTCGACAACGGCACGCTCACCCTGACGGCTCATCGCAGCGCGCCGTCCGAGGAGAACGTGCAATGGATCGCGTCCGAGCGGTTCAGCGGAACGTTCCGGCGCCAGCTGTCGCTCGGCGACGGCGTCGACCCGGACCGCATCTCGGCGTCCTACGAGAACGGTGTCCTGAGCGTGACCATCCCGCTCGCCGAACGGGCGAAGCCGCGGCGGATCGAGGTCTCCAGCCTCGGAACCGGCGAGCATCGCACGATCGAGGCGGGTCCCGCGAGCGAGACGGACTGACGCTGCAGCGGAACATCTGCTGTGTCGAAGCCCCCTCGACGAGGGGGCTTCGGCGTGCCCACGTCCACGCACCCCAGGGGTGGAAAGGGCAACACCTCCGGGTGCACCGGCCACCACTGGGGGTCCTGGTCGGGTCGGACCGTGCGCGGCACAGTAGAGAGAACAAGCAAGAACGTAACGCTTCACCAGCCGCGAGCGAAGAAACCGAGGAGGCCATCATGACGAACACCCCGGTTGCACACGAGCACGAGGGCCGGCGCCTCACGGTCAGGACCGACGACGGGATCGCACTCGCGGTTCGCGAGTTCGGTTCGCCCGACGCAGCCACCACAGTGGTGTTCGTTCACGGTCACTGCCTGCGCACCGAGTCCTGGTGGGCGCTGCGCAAGCAGCTGGTCCGCTTCTGGCGCAACGACGTTCGCATGGTCTTCTACGATCACCGCGGACACGGCGARTCCGGGGAGGCGCCGGCAGCCACCTACACGATCGATCAGCTCGGCCGCGACCTCGGCTCCGTGCTCGATGCCGTCGCACCGCATGGCCCGGTCGTCCTCGTCGGGCACTCGATGGGCGGAATGACCGCGCTGTCCTACACCCGGCAGAACCCGCACACGATCGGTTCGCGGATCGTCGGCATGGCCCTGATCTCCACCGCGGCGTGCGATCTCGCCGAGGCCGGTCTCGGACGGCACCTGCGGAGCCCCGCGGTGTCGCTGTTCCGCACCGCGGTGCGCCGGGCACCCCGGGTCGTGCACGGATCGAAGCGCGTGGGACGCACCGTCTGCACGGCGATCGCCCGTGCGGCAGGCGCCCGCAACCGGGTCGTCGATCCTCGCCTGGCGGCGCTGGTCGCGGCCATGGCCAACACCACGTCCGTCGTCACCATGTCGAGCTTCCTCGAATCCCTGCTCGGGTTCGACGAGCGGCATTCCCTCGCCGCGCTGGCTCACATTCCGTCGCTGATCCTGTGCGGCTCGGTGGACATGCTCACCCCGCTCCAGCATTCCGTCGCGATGGCCTCGAAGCTCCCCGCCTCGGAACTCGTGAGCGTCGACGGGGCCGGCCACTCGGTGATCCTCGAACGCGCCGCCGACGTCGCACTCGCGATCATCGGCCTCGTCGAGCGAATCGCACACGGTGAGACTGCCGCTTTCGACCGCGAACTGATGGCCGTCGGCTGATCAGAGATCGCGCTCGTTGATGATGCCGCTGCGCATGGCCCGTTCGGCCAGGCTGACCCGCTTCTGATTCTGCGGGAGATCGCCGACGCCGAACTTCGCGAACAACGCCCGGAGGTGAGTCTTGATAGCGTCGACACTGAGAAACAGTTCCTGGGCGATCTGCTGATTCGACGCCGGATTCGCGAACGCGGCGCCGTGCTTGTACGGCCGGCACAGTGCCGTGAGGACCGCCCGCTGGGTGTCGGTGAGGGACCGGACATCGGGCATGTCGGTGCCCATCCGGGTGGCCTCGTCGAGAGAGCCGCCGAATTCCAGGTACCGGATCTTCGTTCCCCCGATGCGGATGCTGTCGCCCTGGCGGAGCCGCCGACGCCCCGCGAGACGCTCGCCGTTGACGAAGGTGCCGTTGCGGGAGAGCCCGTCGTCGAGGATGGTCCAGTGCGAGCCGACGCATTCGAGGACGGCATGGAGACGTGAGACTTCGTCGTCCTCGGTGAGGAGCAGATCGGAACCGGGCGACCGTCCGATCGTGACGCGCGCGGAAGTGGGGGAGAGGTCCACGGTGTGGTGGTGACCCTCCCGGTCGGAATAACTCAGTCGAGACTCAACGGCTCGGTCCACGGCGACACCCCTTCGGCACGCTTCCATCGTGCCCCGCCGCGTGTCCTCTGAGCAAGATCAAGAGCGGAATCGCCGATCACGGATCAGTTCTCGGAGCCCGCGGCGTCCAGGGTGCTGCCGAATGCGCACACGGCGAGCTCCTCGAGCGCCGGATCCTGCCCGGCATGCTCGGGTACCTGCATGGCGAGCAGGGTGTTGAGGAGCATTCCGTTGGCGATGAAGATGCGCGCCCGTTCCGGGCTGCACCCGGTGCGCGTGCGGATCTGCGTGTAGAGCCGGGACATCCAGTCGCGGGCCAGCGCGCCGATCTCCGGGTTCGCGCCGGAGGTGAAGCCGTGCATCATCACGAGCAGGAGGTCGCGGTCCTCGAGCAGTTCGGCGTACGCGATGCCCATCGGGAGCCACGACTCGTCGTTCTCCGGGGCGGCGGCGACATCGTCGAAGTACGGCTCGAAGGTGTCCATGATCCGACGCATCGCGCGGTCGAAGACGTCGGCGAACAGCCGCGACTTCGAACCGAACATGCGCACCACGTAGGGCTGGGACACGCCTGCCTCGCGTGCGACGGCGTCGGTGCTGGTGCCGTGATAGCCGTCCCTGGCGAACGCGCGGGAGGCGGCGGCCAGGACGAGTTCGCGACGTTCGGTCGCGCTCATGCGGGTCTGTTTCACGGGCGATGCCATGTTGACATGTTATCAGTCGATTACTAGTCTTCGAAATAAGTAATCATCTGATGCTTACAACTTCCTTCTTCCCGTACTCACGACTCGGATACGAGGACCCGTCATGACGACACTCTCCGAACGCCTGGAACACCAATCGGCGGCGCCTCCCTCGGGACGGGGCCACGGCCGGCTGGTGCCGGTATGGCTGGCGATCGTCGCCGCCTCGATACCGATGTTCATGGCCACACTCGACAATCTGGTGATGACCAGCGCCCTGCCGGTGATCCAGCGCGACCTCGGGGCGTCGGTGGGGCAGTTGCAGTGGTTCATGAACGCGTACACGCTCGCCTTCGCGACGTTGATGCTGACGCTGTCGGCGCTGGGGGACCGCCTCGGCCGTCGCCGTGTATTCCTCTGGGGCATAGTGCTCTTCGCGCTGGCCTCGATTGCATCGGCGCTGTCGACCACCTCCGAGATGCTGATCGCCGCGCGCGCCGTCCAGGGCGTCGGCGCGGCCGCGATCATGCCGCTCTCCCTCACCCTGCTGGCCGGTGCCGTGCCGCTCGCCAAGCGCGCCCTCGCCATCGGGATCTGGGGCGGCGTCTCCGGACTGGGCGTCGCGCTCGGCCCCGTGGTCGGCGGCGCCGTCGTCGACGGGGTGTCGTGGCAGGCCGTGTTCTGGATCAACGTTCCTGTCGCAGCGGTCGCGATTCCGTTGGCGCTGTATGCGCTCGGCGAGTCGAAGGGAAAGCGGCAGCCGCTGGATCCGCTCGGCGTCGTCCTGGCCGGAGCCGCCGTGTTCCTCGGAGTCTGGGGCATCGTGCACGGCAACGACGACGGCTGGACCAGCGCCACGGTGCTCGGTGCTCTCGTCGCATCGGCGGTGTTGCTCGCGGCGTTCGTGGTGCGCGAGTTGCGCACACCCTTCCCCGTGATGCCGCTGCGACTGTTCCGGTCCCGGCAGTTCTCCCTGGCCAACGTCATCGGGCTGACGTTCACGCTGGGAATGATGGGTGCTGTCTTCCTCCTGTCGCAGTACCTCCAGATCGTCATGGGGTACTCCCCGTTCGAGGCCGGCCTGCGAACCTTGCCGTGGACCGCCGCACCCATGCTGGTGGCGCCGATCGCAGGCCTGCTTGCGCCGCGGCTGGGTGTCCGGACCCTCCTCGTCACCGGACTGGTCCTGCAGGGGTTGTCGCTGCTGTGGATGGCGTCGCTCGTCGTCCCCGGCGCCACGTACGGCAGCATGATTCCGGCGTTCGTGATGGCGGGCGCAGGGATGGGTCTGACGTTCGCCCCCAACGCGACCGCCGTCCTCGCCGACATGCCCGAGGCCGACCACGGCACGGCCAGTTCGACCAACGCGACACTCCGTGAGATCGGAGTCGCGCTGGGGATCGCGCTGCTGACCGCGGTGTTCCTCGGTGCGGGCGGCAGCCTGACGCCGACGGGATACGTCGACGCCCTCGCACCCGCTCTGTACGTGGGAGCCGGATTCGTGGCGGTCGCGGTCGTCGCCGCGGCCCTCATGCCGGGACGATCCAAGGCCGTCCTGGCGTCGACGTGACCGTGGTGGGGGTCAGTCCTGCCAGCCCGGCCGGACCAGCCCCCACTCGTACGCCATGACCACCAGTTGCGTGCGGTCGCGGGCGCCGAGTTTCAACAGAATTCGGCTGACGTGGGTGCGGGCGGTGGCGGGGCTCAGGAACAACCGTGAGCCGATCTCGGCGTTGGTGAGTCCCTCGGCGATCAGGATCATCACCTCGCGTTCGCGGTCGGTCAGGTCGTCGAGACGGGTGCGCTGCGGCGGCCGTTTGGCGTGGGTCGCGAACTCCGCGACCAGCTTCCGCGTCACCGACGGTGACAGCAGGGCGTCCCCGCCCGCCACCACGCGGACCGCCCGCACCAGTTCGGCGGGTTCGGTGTGTTTGACGAGGAAACCCGTTGCTCCCGCGCGCATCGCCTCGAACACGTACTCGTCCAGTTCGAACGTGGTGAGCACCACCACCCGCACGCCGGACAGCGCGGGATCGGCGGCGATACGCCGGGTCGCCTCCAGCCCGTCGAGCACCGGCATCCGGATGTCCATGAGGACGACATCGGGGACCAGCGAGCGAGTCAGGCTCACCGCCTGCTCACCGTTCTCGGCCTGACCGGCCACGGTGACATCGGCCTGCGCGTCGAGCAGGGCGGCGAACCCCGCCCGCACGAGGGCCTGGTCGTCGGCGACGAGCACGCGAATCGTCATGTCCGGCCCGCCGTGTCCCCGCCGAAGGGGAGCGTCGCCTGCACCCGGAAGCCGCCGACCGGTCCGATCCCGGCGGTCAGCTCACCACCCAGAGCGCGTGCGCGTTCCCGCATGCCGGGGATGCCGTTCCCGCCGCCACCGGTGGCCGTGCCGACGGGACCCCGGCCGTCGTCGTCGATCCGGACGCGGACGAACGTGGGCGCGTACGACACGGTCACGTCGGCCGACGAGCTCCCGGAATGGCGGGCCACGTTGGTCAGCGACTCCTGGACGATCCGCGCCGCAGCCACGTCGACCACGGCCGGCAGCGGCCTCGGTGCGCCTTCGACGACGGTCGTCACCGCGAGGCCCGCGGCACGGGCGCGCTCGACCACACCGTCCAGGTCCCCGAGCCCGGCGGTGGGCGCGATCGGCGGGTGGTCCTCGCCGCCCCGCAGCGATGCCAGCAGCGCATGGACGTCGCCGATCGCGTCGCGGCTCGCGACCTTGATCGCGGACAGCGCCTCCTGCGACTGTTCAGGTCTGCTGTCCCACAGCTCGAGTGCGACCGACGCCTGCACGTTGATCATCGAGAGGCTGTGTGCCAGAACGTCGTGCAGTTCGCGGGCGATCGCGAGCCGCTCCTCGCTGGCCCGTCGACGCTGCTCGTCCAGGACGCTGCGCCTCGCCGCCTCGGCGCGTTGCCTGCGGGCGTCGAGCGTCCCGCGGCGCTGACGGATGATCTCGGCGGCGGCGAGGAGCACCAGCAGCCACGCGGCGATGCCGGTGAGGGCGGCGAGTGACGGCGCCTCGGCAGAGGACACGGCGGGCACGGCGAAGACGATCAGGGCGTAGCCGATCGCGAGAACCGGATAGGTGAGCCATCGGGATCCGGCCGTCGCGGCGCCGAGAAACGCGACGACGAGCGACAGGAAGACCGGGCCGTACCCGTATCCCCGCGCGACGTAGAGGACCGTGACGGCCAGGACGACGAACAGGACCGCGACAGGACGCCGTCGCCGGAAGACCAGCGCGACCGGACCGCACACCAGCAACACGAAGCCGGCGGCGTCCAACGGCTCCGCCCACGACTGGTTGTGGTTGGCGCCGATACTGCCGACCACCTGCACGATCGCGACGCCCAGGGCGATCAGGAGGTCCCGCGGGGCGATCGACGTGTCCCTCCGGTCAGTGCGCACCACCCGAACGTAGACCCGATCCGGCGAGCCTGTCATCGTCCGCGACGCGTACACGAGAAGACGCGCGCAGACGGATGTGCGCGACTCGCGCCGAGCCGACGCTGGAGGCATGACTTCCGACATCGTGGTCACCGACAGGTTGACCAAACGCTACGGCGAACACACGGCGGTCGACGCCGTCAGCCTGACCGTGCGGGCAGGGGAGGTGTACGGGTTCCTCGGACCGAACGGCGCAGGCAAGACCACCACGCTGCGCATGCTCACCGGTCTGGTCCGGCCGACCTCCGGGAGCGCGACACTCTTCGGGCGTCCACCCGGGGACAGCGCGGTGGCGGTGCGCACCGGCGTCCTGATCGAGGGACCCGGCTTCTTCCCCTACCTGTCCGGTCGCGACAACCTGCGGGTGCTGAGCAGATACCGCCGACTGCCGGACGACGCGGCGGAATCCGCGCTGCACCGGGTGGGGCTGCGCGAGCGGGGACACGACCGTTTCCGCACCTACTCGCTCGGGATGAAGCAGCGGCTCGGTGTCGCGGCCGCACTCCTCGGCGAACCCGATCTGCTGATCCTCGACGAACCCACCAACGGTCTCGACCCGGCCGGCATGGCCGAGATGCGGGAACTGATAGTCGAACTCGCGCACTCCGGGCATTCGGTGCTGCTCTCCAGCCACATGCTCAGCGAGGTCCAGGAGATCTGCGACCGCGTCGGGGTGATCTCGCGCGGGGAGTTGATCGCACAGTCCACCGTGGCCGAACTACGGGGAGACACCAGCCTGCTGGTGCGAGCCGATCCGAGGGAACGAGCGGCAGCGGTGCTCGCGGAACTACTGGGACACGACGTCGTCGACACGGTGGGCGACGCCCTCACACTTGCGGTGTCGCCGGACCTGGCGCCGAAGGTGGCCCGTGTTCTCGTCGACGCGGGAATCGACGTGCACGAACTGGCCCGGCGGGAACGATCGCTCGAGGACGTCTTCTTCGACCTGACGTCGGACGTCACCGCCGGCGACCACACGAGCAACGATGCGAGGAGAGTGTCATGAACGCAGTGATCGCCAGCACGCGGGCCGAGCTTCTGCGACTACGGAAATGGCCGTCGATGTGGGTGCTGCTCGCCGCGTGGATCGTGCTCAACCTGGTCTTCGTCTATATGTTCAACTACATTACGTTCGCGACCGGCGGCACCACCGACATGGCGTCGTCCGCACCCCCGGACGTGCTGCTCGCGCAGATGCTGCCCTCGGCGGTGCCCCAGGTGTTCACCCAGGGCATGGCCATGTTCGGGGGCGCACTGATGCTCATCCTCGGCGCCCTCACCATCGGCAGCGGCTACGGGTGGGGGACGTGGAAGACCGTATTCACCCAGGGACCTCCACGATCGGCCGCGCTCACCGGAACCCTGCTCGCTCTGCTGATCGTGGTGATCGGACTCGTTCTCACGGTGGCGGCCGTCGATCTCGGGGTGGCCTCGGTCATCGCCGTGGTCGAATCGGAGTCGGCGAGTCTTCCTGCCGCGGATGCGATGCTGAAGGCGCTCGCCTCCGGGGTGCTCATCCTCGGGATGTGGACCGCCGCCGGTGTCCTCGTCGGCGCTCTCGCACGGGGGCCGGCGTTGTCGGTCGGTCTCGGACTGGTGTGGGTGCTGGTGGTCGAAAACCTCCTCCGCGGGGTCGCGGCCGTCCTCGACCCCGTGTCGGTGGTGACGGACTTCCTGCCCGGCACCGCCGCGGGCTCGCTCGCCGGATCGCTCCGAGACTTCGGCGGTGACACCACCCCCGGTG
>NZ_JBFUGT010000203.1:0-11569 GCF_056402775.1 Rhodococcus sp. P3_B8 | reverse complement strand
TGGCTGCTCGTCTCGGCCGCCCACAGCAGGCACTTCACCGAGACCAACGCCGGAGCGGCCGACGCCGTCATCTATGACCTCGAAGACGGTGTCGTCCCCTCCGCGAGACCCACGGCACGAGAAGCCCTCCACCTCTGGTTCTCTCGCGGCGGCACCGGCTGGGTCCGCATCAACCCGGCCGAAAGCGAGGACTGGAGCCGCGACCTCGACGCACTCGAGGCAACACCCGGGCTCTTGGGTGTGATGCTCGCCAAATGCGAGTCGGCAGAACACGTCACCGAGACCGCCGCCCGATTGCCCGCCCGGACCCCCGTTATGGCACTCGTCGAATCGGCACTGGGCATCGAACGCGCCTACGACATCGCCTCCGCACAGCCGACTTTCCGGATCGCCTTCGGCAGCAATGACTTCCGCCGTGACACCGGGGCCGCCGACCTCGCGCCGGCCCTGTCCTATGCCCGGGGACGGCTGGTGGTGGCAAGCCGGGCAGCGGGTCTGCCCGGCCCCATCGACGGCCCCACCCTCACCACCGCAGAGGATCCGCTCACCGACGCCCTCACCGTGACCCGCACCATGGGCATGTCAGGCAAGCTGTGCATGCACCCCGGACAAGCCCCCGTCATCAACCGCGCACTGAGCCCCACCGACACCGACATCGACTGGGCCCGCCAGATCATCGACCGACTCGGCGTCGACGGTGCGCGCATCGAAAACGGCAGTGACCTGCCGAAACTCGCCCGAGCTCGGACGATCAGCCGCCTCGCCACCGTCTTCGCACCCGCACCAATGGCCTAGCCGCAGAGCGAGCACCAGTTGTCGCCGAATGCCGACCGATTCTCTCCCCGCTTCCAAGGTGTCACCATCATGTCCGACACAGGACGCACGACGAGGGTTCCGACCACCACCGAGTTGCTCGAGGACCAGCCCAAGAACTGGGGCAAATGGGGGTCCGACGACGAGGTGTGCGCACTGAACTACCTCGGCTCCCGCGAAGCGCTCGTCGGCGTCGCCGAAGTCAGGCAGGGAAAGACGTTCACGTTGCAGGTGCAGATCGGCAACCCCAAGGGGGATCCCACATTCCCCGGCCCCCGCGGACCGGCGCGACGGGTCAACATCATGGACCGTGGTGTCTATCTCGGCGGTGCCGGTCGCCCAGCAAGGCGTCGAGATCCGCAAGCGTGACATCCTGGTGGTCCACACCGGATGGCTCGAATACTTCTACAACACCCCGCGCGAGGAGTTCTACGACAACTTCAACGAGCCGGGCCTGACGTACACACCCGAGCTGGTCGCGTGGTTCAACGACCTGGAAATCCCGAATCTCGTCACCGACACGATCGCCAACGAAGTCACCCACGACCCGGTCTCCGGCGTCTGGCTGACGCTGCACAACGCACTGATGCGCAACCTCGGAATCACCTTCGCCGAGATCATCGCCCTGCACGAACTGGCCCAGGACTGCAACGGCGACGGCCAGTACTCGTTCCTCTACACCGCAGCACCATTGAAGGTTGTCGAAGGAACCGGCGCCCCGGTCAATCCGATCGTCATCAGGAAGCCGTCCACCCGATGGAGGAATCACTGACTCGCGCGTGGGCAGGACCCACCATCGGGCGACCTCTGTAGGTTCCAGCCGAATTTGTCAGCTGAGTGCGGCGGGATTTCAACATCATTCAGTGGAGGATCCTCTCGCTGCCGCGTCGAGCGAGCAGGCCGAGGGTGTTGTTGATGCTGGTCTACGGCATCCCCAGCGACCGGGCGTTCGACGTTCGCGCTTGGCGCTCCCCGCAGACAAATACCCGGCTCCGCATCTGACTCCGGCGCGAGTCTGCGCACAGTTCGATCACCTGCTGCTCACCGTCCATAAAGGAGCCGGCGCCCGGTGTAGGCGGCGGTCGCGGGCGGTGTTCTCACCCCGTGGACCCGGGACCGGAACATCCGAGCACTCCGTCATCGGGCACCGTGTCGGGTCAGCCGCCAACCGCGTTGGGCGGCTGCGTAACCGGCGAACGCGCCGAGGCACGCACTGACAATCAGGCCGGCAACCAGGAACGGCATGGGATCAACCGATTCCATGTGCAAGGCGCTAGACCCGACGTACCCCGTGGTGAAGCGCACCGGGTGCGACAACCACCGGGCAAACAGACTGGTACACACCAGACCCGCGCCGAGCCCGAATGCCGTTCCGATCAGTATCAGTGTTCACACAAGATCAACTTCGCGATCACCGGCTGTGCTGTTATCGAGCGCCCCCGGCGCCGTTCGTCACGGCCATTTCGGCCCTCACCTGCACGAAATCCACGGTCGAGGCACTGGGACGGGATTTTGCAGAGCAAAAGTGTGCTCACCTGGCCTTTTGGTCGAGACGCTGGAAATGTTTTTTCAGCAGTCACTCCACTCACTCCACTCCCCCGGCACTGCGCCCACCAGAACCATCTGCAGCAACCACCCGTTCGCCTGGAGTGCGCGAACGTGCCCGCAGCAAGCGGAATCAGGTGTGATCAGTAGCCCCTCGTACGCGTGATTACCGGCGAGTCAGTTCATGGAGCTACCAAGCCCCACATCACCGCTCGCCATAGGTGAACACCCCTCCATCCATATCCATCCATCCACGTGTTATCGGCCGGTTGGTAGTCCCCGCATCCAGTCGCGGATGTCTTCCATGACCTTGCGGGGACGCGGCACCATCGAGTGCACCCGTATTTCCCGGCAGTGGGGATGGTCGAACGCTTAGGGACGGCAAAGCGTCTTCCCGTAGCCGCACCACTACACACCCGGCCGCGAGCAGATCCCGGCTCTTTCGCTGATCGACGAGCACCTTCGCCTCCGCTGTCAGTGTCGATAGTTCACTGCACGGACTCCTGAGGAGTCGGCCGCTTGTGCAGACGTCTTCGGAAACAGCGTGGCTGGAGTCATCTGCGCGATGCGCCCACCCGCTTACGGTGGGGTCGTGCCCCGGAGTCCGTCCACTGCTTCCCCGAGACGGGGCGCCGCGTCCCGCGCAGGGTGAGGCGCCCCCACCCGGTTTACGGCAGGTGACAGTCACTCTCGCGTAGGCCCACGGCTTCGGCCGGTCGGAGTGCGGCGTGGTACATGACCGCGTAGAACGCCACGAGCCGCCGCCCGCGCTTCCGATGCCAGGAACCGACGTACGACACGGCGGTGAGCAACTGTGCCGCCCCAGGGCCCCACTTCGTGGTGGACAACCGCTTCGGCGAGCCGCACGTCGCCGTGTGCGACGCCGGCCGCAGCGCGCCCTCGCCCTCCGCTGACAGGGCGACACCCGCCGCGACCACGCGCACCGGGGGATCGTTGAACATGCCGTGACCTCATAATATGAAGCGAGGCTGCTAGCGTGGGCCTCTTTACTCGGGACCCAGGAGCGCTCCGCCATGAAGAACACCGTCTCGATCGAGATCGCCCTGCCGCGGGAGACAGTGGCACAGCTGCTCGCCGACTCGGCACACCTGCCGAGGTGGCTGCGGGGTCTGGTGCTGCACGAGCCGCTGAGTGGGGTGCACGGGCAGGTCGGCACCACATCGCGGGTCGTGATGCAGATGGGGAAGCAGAAGATCGAGTGCACCGAGACCATCACGCGTCGGGAACCGGCAGACCTGCGCGGGATTCCGAAGGGGAGCGTCGTTCACTTCGACCGCGAGATCGTCGGCGTGGGCATGTGGAGCGCCGTGCGCGACCGGCTGACCGAAGCCGGTCCGGGGATGACGCTCTGGGTGAGCGAGAGCGAATACCGGTTCAGCGGCTTGCTGATGCGGTTGGTGGGGCTCCTGATGCCCGGCGCCTTCCGCAAGCAGTCGCAACAGCACATGCAGGACTTCAAGGCGTTCGCCGAGCAGGGAAAGGACGTCCGCGAAGCGAAGGACTGATCTACGATCAGCGCTCGTCTCCCGAAGAGTGGGGAGAAGCCGGACGTGACGGCCGGCCGACCACTGTCGGGAACGTGCTCGGGGCGGGTGGAGCGGAAAGGATCGATGTCGGAGCCTGTGTAGCGAAGCCGAGCGGCCAGCGAACCGAACTGCCTTCACTATCGTGGGCGGGCTCGTGCAGGCCGACCGGCTGCTGCCGAGCACCGCTCCGCCCTGGTGGTTCTCGACGCCCGCGACCCCTCCCGCGCACCCATCGCCGTCGCCAGGTTGGACCGGCACTTCTTCCCCGGATTCCACGGCAGCTTCACCAGTCGAGTGACAGCCTCATGATTTGGATACAAGCGCGCGTGCGTTCTCTCGGTACGAGATTCCAACCCGTCATGGAAACGAGTGCCCCGATTGCGGCTCCGAAAAGAGGCCACCAACGACCAGTCCAATCATGATCGGTAAACCGAGACCATGTCGATCCGTATCGAATGGAACTCGTTCGGCTGGTAGCCGGCCGTGCAGATCGTGAACGGCTTGGAGGGCGTACCACCACAAGACGGCAGCAGTACCACCACAAGACGGCAGCACCTACGAGTCCGCACCAAGCCGAAACGGACGGGCGACCAGAGGGTGGCCGCAGCGAAGCCGGACGACAAATACGCACCGATTCACGTCGGCGGCTCACACGGCAACTTCCCCCGCTTCACCGCGTCGACCAAAGTCGCGTGGTCGCGTTCGGTCTGATCCGCGTAGGCGTGCGCGAAGCGGCTCAGTGCGACGTCGAGCGTGTCCGACTTCCCGGCGTAGCCGCCGATCATCGACGCACCACTGGTCCGCGCGTGGCCCTTCGCGAGCAGGCGCCCGCAGATGCCGGCGTAGTCGGTCAGCGCTGCCGCGCTGAGGTGGTCGATCGGGACCGCGCCCTTCATGTTCCGGAACTGCCGCACGTAGTACTGCCGACCCTCCACCGTGGTCCAACCGAGCAACGGATCGCTGACGGTCTGCAGGGCCTGCTGATACTCGACCACGCGCCGGCCCTGGTGGTCGTGCCAGGCGGACTCGCCGTGTACGAAGCGAGCCACGACAGATCGACGTGCCTGCTTGAGCTGCAGGAACACCACGTCGTCGGCACTGCTCCCTTCGCACAGCACGACGTAGGCACGCAGTCCGACGCTGCCCACGCCGACCACTTTGTGCGCGACGTCGACGACGGTGTAGCCACTGAGCAGTCGTGCCCAGTGGCTGGGCAGCGTGGTGAGGTATTCGTCGAGCCCGGCGGCGAGATGCTCGGCCTCCGCCTCGGACACCCGGGTGATCAGCGGCGGCTCCTCCACGATGCGCCGGCCGGTTTCGTCCTGCTCTGTGAATCGGGGCAGCGCCCGGTCGCTGACGCGGCGCCGAGCCCGCTCCGCGGCGCGGGTGATCTCGTGGCGCAGCGACTCGTCCGACGCCGTCGTCTGCAGCCGGTCGAGGTCGAGTCGCTCGAACGAGCGCGCCAGCAATGGTTGTTCCGCGAGCCAGCGCACATGCTCGCGATAGGTGGCGACGCAGGACTGCACTGCACTCTCGCACTGCCCCTCGGTCGCCGAGTTCTGCCGGCCCGCCACCCAGATGCTCGCAGTCAATCGGCGCAGGTCCCATTCCCAGCCGCCGGGATGCGCCTCGTCGAAGTCGTTCAGATCCAGCACCAGGTCGCGCTCCGGCGAGGCGTAGAACCCGAAGTTGCCCAGATGCGCGTCCCCGCAGATCACCGGCTGGATTCCGGTCGCCGGCAGCCCGGCGAGGTCCTGGGCCATCACGATCGCGGTGCCGCGCAGAAAACCGTACGGCGAGGCCGCCATCCGCCCCACCCTGACCGGTATGAGCGATTCCACCCGACCCTGGTGCGACACACCGATCTGATCCACCACATCGGGGCGATCGTCCGGTGCGCGCCACTCCCCGAGCGCGGACCGCGGTGTCTGCTTGCGCAGGCGTTTCCCGAGCGCGTACCGCTCCGCCCTCGGCGTGGCCCGGCGGCGCAACGACGCGAACGACTGCCCGTCGATGGTCGGCAACACGATGTGCGCGTCCGCGGTTACTGCGCGCCGACGTGGAGGATCGGGCCGACCACCACGGCGTGCAGCTTGTCCGGGTTGGCCACGTTGTGCATCAGACAACTCGATCACCGTCTCTTCGCTGTGAGCATTAAGGATGCGGGCAGCATATCGACGGGCCCCTCGCCGGGATCGGCCCAACCCCATTGTGGGACGGGTCCGGTGCGAGCATCGTGACGACGCGGACACGCTATGTGGCGGTTGCGCCTTGGGGTTGATCGTCGGTGTCGGGTAAGGGGCGTCGGCAGATTTCGTGGGCTTCGTCGGCCGAGATGCCGAACATGCGCAACAGATCCTCGGTGATTTGGTCGGTGTCCTCCGCGTCGTCACGTTCGGGGTGGTCGTGCAGCAGTTGACCCAGGCAGAGTGCGGCCCCTGCTGTGATCGTCAGGGCCAGTTCGGGATCGCGCACGCTGAACCGGCCCGCACGGGCTGCTGCCTCGATGTCGCGGCGGGCTCTCGGCGCGAGGCCTTTGTCCGAGTTGACCAGACTTGGCCCGTCGCGGAGCAGAACTTTGCTCAGTTCGGGATTTCTGCGATGCAGTCGTCCGGTCAGACGAAAGCTCTGCGCAAAGATCTGGGCAGGGTCGTCCAGATCTGCGGTCAGTTCGTCGAGCACCGCGCCGTGGCGGTCGAGGGCCTCCTCCACTGCCGCGTGGAAGAGCTCCTCCTTGGTCTGAAAGTGGTTGTAGAACGACCCCATTCCGACATCTGCGGCCTGGGTGATCTCGAGAATCGGGGCGGTCAGTTTCCCTGCCGCCATGAAAGACTGGGCTGCGCGTACGAGTGCGGCGCGGGTACGCGCCTTGCGCCGTTCCAGGCGGTTCGGTGCATCGGCGATCTGCTCGGTCATGCCTGCGTGCCCTTCTCCTGATCCGTCCGACCTTGCCCTACACTACCCGCGCGTCATCAATATTGACGAATTCCTCAAACTCGGCGACTGCTCCACTCCGCGAGCAGTCGCCACATCGATCCAGCCTAATGGCCGAGGATCTTGATCCCGACCACGAGAACGCCCACACCGACCAATCCTGTGACGGTGAACAGCTGTTGCCACCAACGTAATTGGGCCATTCGCACGGCGAGTAGAGCAATGACGCCAAGCTCGACGACGAGGATCCACATCGCTATCCACATCGCTGTGGATGTGCTCAGTAGTCCGAAGGCGGCTGCGACCAATGCCAGCAGGGGCAAGACCGCGGCCTCCACGATCTGGCCGGACGCCTGGAGCATCCGCAGCGCTGCCCGTCCGCGCGGAGCACGGTGGTACGCGCCGAGGTGTGCTACCCAGTCGGCCAGCAGGCTCGCCGCCCAGAGCCCGCCGGTGGCCACCGCGACATCCATGACCCGCGCCCATGGGCTCGTCTCGGGAGCCGTATAGCGGACGAGGACGGCGAGCGTCGCCAAACACGTCATCGCGCCGTACACACGCTCTCGCAGGAGCGCGACGACATGCTCCACGGGAATCTCTTCCCGATTCGTCTCGCCGGCCCCGCCAGTCACTTCAGTCACCACGCGAATCGGTTCGAATCTGCCTTGTCCGAGCAACCCTTGCACCAATCCCATTCCAGCCATTCGTATCCCGTCGACGACGCGTCTGCCCGTGGCCGTCGAGGGCCTCCTCCACTACCGCGTGAAAGAGCTCCTCCTCGGCCCGGAAGTGGTTCGCGCCGCGCGCGGTTCCAGGCGCTTCAGTGGCTCGGCGACCTGCTCGATCAGGCCTGCGCGCTCATCTCCTGATCCGCGTGACCTCGCCCCACCCTAGCGCCCGTCATCAATATTGACGAATTCCTCAAATACTCTTGACTGACGATATGGTCGTAAGTGACGATATCGTCATAAATCGAAGGGAGTGGTCAATGAGTGTCCACCATGACCCGCATACCGGTCTGCACAGTGAGCAGGGCGCCCTGGAGGGCGAACACCGGGGGCGGGCCGCCGAGCCGATCATCAAAGTGCATGACCTCGCGTGGCTGGAGTTCGAGAAGCCCGACCTCGAGCGGGCGGAGGCGTTCGCCCATGCCTTCGGTTTTACGACGGCGCTCCGCACCGCACACGAACTGCAGTTGCGCGGGACGGACCCCGGCTCGCCCTGCGTGCTCATCCGCCGAGGCCCACGGTCGCGGTTCGTCGGTCCAGCCTTCCGGGCAGCCGACGCGACCGACGTGCTGCGACTGGCGGACGCGGTCGGAGGTGCGGTCGTGCCCCTCCCCGAGAGTCTGGGCGGGATCACGGTCGATCTCACAGATCCCAGCGCTTTGGGAGTCCGCGTTGTGTCCGACACGTTCGAGTTGCCGGCGCTGTCCGATCAGGCCTCGCTCCCACTGAATTTCGGACGCGACCGTGGGCGGGTGAACGCCCCTCAGCGGCCACCCCGTGCGCCGGCCACCGTGCAACGGCTCGGTCACGTCGTGCTCCAGACGACCAGGTACCTCGAAACGCTCAACTGGTATCTCGAGCACCTCGGACTGATCGTCAGCGACTTCCTCTACTACCCCGGGCAACGGGCCCGGGGCCCGGCCATGAGCTTCATCCGCTGCGACCGGGGCGCCACGCCCACCGACCATCACACGCTCGCGATGGTTCTCGGCCCGGCCAACCGCTATGTGCATTCGGCATATCAGGTCGCCGACCTCGACTGCCTCGCTGCAGGAGGCGAATACCTGCTCGACCGGGGCTACCGCCGGTCCTGGGGCATCGGCCGGCACATCCAGGGCAGCCAAATCTTCGACTACTGGCGCGACCCCGACGGATTCATGGTCGAGCACTTCAGCGACGGCGATCTTTTCGACAGCACACTCGACGCGGGCTGGGCACCGATGACCGCGTCCGGACTCGCCCAGTGGGGGCCGCCCGCCACCAAAGACTTCCTCGGATTGAACCCCGGTCGGGAATCACTCCAGGAATTGCGCGCCATTGTCAACGCGCTGCGCGCCGACAACGAATTCGACCTCCACCGCCTCCGCGGCCTTCTGAAAGTTGCCAGCTCATGACCATCTCCGTCCTCCGCACCGTCGATGCCTGGTGGGTCGTCACACCCACGGGTGCCGCACGGGTAGACACCGAGGCCACCACCACCGCCCAGCTGCTGGCCGACCGGCCGGCCGTCGAGGCAGCGGCGTCCAGCGATGGCACCGTGGCCGTCGAGACTCTCTCGTTGCTCTCCCCGGTCACCGCCCCCTGCCGGGTGGTCGCACAGATGACGAACTTCGCATCGCACGTCGCGGACGCCGGGATGAACCCCGACACCATTCCGTTGACCTTCTTTCGAAAGTCCTCCGGGTCGATCAGCGGCCCCAACGACGACGTGATCCGTCCTGCCCATGTCCGACTGCTGGACTACGAGGTGGAGATCGGGCTCGTCCTCGCCCGCGACATCCCGGTCGGGACGGCGATCACCGCAGACACTCTCGCCGATTACGTTGCCGGACTGGTTGTCACCAACGACATCTCCGCGCGCGACATCCAGCTTCCCAAAACGCAGTTCTACGAGGCCAAGTCATACCCGACGTTCACCCCGGTCGGCCCCGCGCTGGTACTGCTGGACGGCGACGAACTGAAGCGGTTCACCGACCTGCGTCTGCGGCTCTGGGTCAACGGCAAGCCGCGCCAGAACATGACCGTTGCCGACATGATCTACCAGCCGACCGAGACTTTGCAGGCGCTGACCCGGTTTCAGCGCCTCGATGCCGGGGACTTGCTACTGACCGGAACGCCGGTCGGGACGGCACTGAGCGCCCCACCGAAGCCGATCGCAATCCTCTCCTCCCTGCTACCGCCCGCAGTCAAATGGAAGCTCYTCTTCGCGGGCCAGGCCAAGAATTCGAACTATCTGCAGGACGGAGACCTCATCGAAGCCACCGTCTTCACAGACGACGGGACCATCGACTTGGGGCGCCAGCGCACGGTGGTGAGGTACGCCCGATGACCACCGACCTGCTGTGGCCGCATTACGCGGCGCCCACGGATCTCGCGACGATCGAGGCCGTGCCGCTGCGCGATCGGGGGCTTCCCGAATCCACCTCTGCGTTGCTCACCCGCGCGGCCCGCAAGTGGCCGGATCGCATCGCGCTCACCGTCCTCCCCGACGGCGCACGGTGGCGGGAGCCGGTGCAGCGCAGTTTCTCCGAACTACTCGACGATGTACATCGTTACGCGAACCTGCTCCATCGTCTGGGCGTGCGGCGTCACGACTCCGTCGCCCTGATGGCGCCCAACTGCGCCGAGTTGATCCCCGCTACTCTCGCCGCACAGCTTGCCGGCATCGCAGCTCCCATCAACGCCGCGCAGTCGCAGCAGCACATCGCCGAATTGTTGCGCCGCTCAGGTGCCCGGGTACTCGTTGCGGCCGGACCGGAACTTGCGCCCGAGACATGGGAGGCCGCGCACCAGATTGCCGTGAGCGGAAAGGTGGACGCCGTGCTGGTCTTACGGCCCACCGGCGCCGCCGGCGCGCCTGCGGACCTGCCCGAGGTCGACGGAGTACGGATCGGCTACCTCAGTGCGCTGGCGGCCGATATCGATTCCTCCGACTTCGTCGGTGATCCCCCCGGCGGGTGCGACGTGGCCGCACTGTTTCACACCGGTGGTACCACCGGTGTTCCGAAGCTGGCCGCCCACACCCACGACAACGAGGTCGCCGATGCCTGGATGCTGGCCGCGAACTCGTCGTGGGACTCGGACTCCGTCGTATTCGCCGCCCTGCCCCTGTTCCATGTCAATGCCTTGATGGTCACGCTGCTGGCGCCGCTGTTCAAGGGCCAGGGTGTGGTGTGGGYCGGCCCGCTCGGCTATCGCGACCCGGACTTGTCCAACGAATTCTGGAAGATCGTCGAGCACTACCGCATCGCGTCGATGAGCGCGGTGCCCACCGTCTACGCGGCCCTCGCGCAGCGCCCGGTCGATGCCGACATCAGTAGTCTGCGCTTCGCCATGGTGGGGGCGTCGCCTCTACCGACCGCGGTCGCCACGAAGTTCCGGGACCACACGGGTGTGCCCCTTCTCGAAGGCTACGGATTGACCGAGGCAACCTGCGCGAGTGCACGCAGCTTTCCCGATGCACCACGACCTGGCTCGGTCGGGCTACGGATGCCCTATCAGCAGGTCAAGGTGGTACGCGTCCGGGAAGACGGCACCTGGGACGACCTGCCCACCGGAGCCACCGGAGTGCTTGCGATCAACGGTCCGACGGTGTTCGCCGGCTATATTTCCGGCCACGACGAACACGGACCCGTTCTCGACGGCATGGGCAAACTGGTCGACGGCTGGCTCGACACCGGCGACCTGGCGCGCATCGACAGCGACGGTTTCCTCTACCTGGTCGGACGCGCGAAGGACATCATCATCCGGGGCGGGCACAACATCGATCCAGCGGTCATCGAAGACGCCCTCCTGGCCCATCCACAGGTCACCGCGGCCAGCGCGGTGGGACGCCCCGATGCCCACGCCGGCGAAGTACCCGTTGCCTACGTCACCGTCGTCGCAGACGCCGGTGTCACCGCGCCCGAGCTGCAATCCTGGGCGGGCGAGCGCGTTCCCGAACGGGCCGCGGCACCCAAGGCGGTCACCATCCTCCCCGCGTTGCCCGTCACGGCGGTAGGC
>NZ_JBFUGT010000202.1:0-11673 GCF_056402775.1 Rhodococcus sp. P3_B8 | reverse complement strand
CTCCACGGCAGACGACCTGGCCACGTGGATCCGGGCCCTGGTGTCGGGCAATGTCCTGAATCCCGAGTACCAGCAGCAATGGCTCCACAGCCTGCAACCCGAGGATCCGAGCGCACCCGACGGGCAGCAATACGGGTACGGCATCAGCTATCAGCGTTTCGGGCCGAATGCGTCGATGTATTACCACGGCGGTGAGCTGCCGGGTTTCAACTCGTTCATCGGCTACGACCCGGACAACGACGTCACGCTGGTGATCTGGACGAATCTGACCCTGTCACCCGAGGGCAAGACCACGGCGAACGCTATGCTCCCCACCGTTCTCGACGAGGTCTACGCCGGGATGTCGCTGGCGCCCACACAGGCCCCGACCACCACCAGGTGATGCGGTGCGCTGAGCCACGGTCCGATGCTAGAGATCGACCGCGGGGGCCCGTCTACCGCGGGCAGGTCTCGTCGGTCGCCGGTGCGGCCGCCGGCGGTCGGGCAGAATCGTCCCTTGTGACCGACATGTCCGCACGAACACCCGGCGCGGCAGACGCCGAGGATGCCGACCTGGCCAGGGCGCGCGACGGAGACGATGCCGCGTTCACCCGCCTCGTCGGACCGTTGCGCCGCGAACTGCACGCGCATTGTTACCGCATGCTCGGATCCAGCCACGACGCCGACGACGCTCTGCAGGATGCCCTGCTGCGGGCGTGGCGCGGTTTTGCTCGGTTCGAAGGTCGCAGCACGCTGCGCTCCTGGCTGTATACCGTCGCGACGCGCACGTGCCTGGACGCCGTCGAATCGCGCGGTAGGCGGGCGCTACCCGTCGACCTGGGTCCGTCCAGTGATCGTGCTGTCATCGGTGACGTCCCGCTCACGGACGTGGCGTGGCTGGGGCCCTACGCCGACGCGGATCTGACCGCCGGTTCGGCGGGGCCGGCCGCACGCTACGAGCAACGCGAGGCTGTCGAATTGGCATTCGTTGCGGCACTGCAACATCTGCCGGGCAATCAGCGGGCGGCCCTGCTGCT
Source organism: Rhodococcus sp. P3_B8 (assembly GCF_056402775.1). Lineage (NCBI taxonomy): Bacteria > Bacillati > Actinomycetota > Actinomycetes > Mycobacteriales > Nocardiaceae > Rhodococcus > Rhodococcus sp. P3_B8. Next base: position 10,657 of record NZ_JBFUGT010000202.1, on the reverse strand, counting down.
CTTCGAAGTCTTGGGCTTCTCCGCCGCCGAGATCGCCGACACCATGGACACGTCGAGGGCGTCGGTCAACAGCGCGCTGCAGCGGGCACGGGCGATCGTCGCCGAGAAGATTCCGCCGGTGACGCAGGCGCAATCTTTGCGAGAGATCGACGACACGCGTCTGCGTGCCATCGTCGCCGGGTACTCCACCGCATTGGAACGCGGTGACGCCGACGCCCTCGTTGCCCTGCTGACGGAGGATGTCACCTGGTCGATGCCGCCGATGGCGCACTGGTACCGCGGTCTCGACGCGGTCACCGATTTCGCGGTCCGGGTCCCGCTCACGGGGTGCGGTTCGTGGCGTCACCTCCCGGTCTGTGCGAACGGTCAGCCCGCCGTCGCCTTCTACCTGTGGGACGAAGACGCCGGCACTCACCTGCGCTGGTCGATCACCGTGCTGACCCTGCGCGGCACCAAGATCGCGGACCTGACCTCGTTCCTCGGGCCGGAGCATTTCGACCCCTTCGGTTTGCCCGAATCGCTGCCCTGATTGGGGGCCGGATGCCATCGTGCGCCGTTCGTCGGCACCCCTGCGGGCGGGCGATCGCCGAGGTAGTCTTCCGATGCCGCGGTTTCGCCACCGATGATGCAGCCGCAGGTTACAGTCGGAACCGGTTTTTCCTTCTTCAGCAGGGTGGGATCGCGATGAACTTGATCAAGAAATCGGCAGCGTCGGTCCTCGTCGCAGCGACGGTGACACTCGGGGCGGGTACGGCCCACGCCGACCCAGTCCTACCGAACACGGGAACGCCTGCACTGGCGATCCCCGGCAGGCACGAGGTCGACAAGCAGAAGGCGCTCGAGAACATGCTCAACGAGCTCGGCGTCGGCTGGGCCAACGGGGGAGCGGCCGGGACGGCGATCGGCGCGCTCATGGGTCTCGGCGTCGGATGTATCTCGATGTTCCCCGGCAGTCTCGCCGGTTGCATCATCGGCACACCGATCGGGGCGATCACCGGCGCGATCGTCGGTATCGGACAGGGCAACCCCCGGGCGCAGCAGGCCATCCAGGAATACATCAACACACCGTGAGTCGTTGTCCGTCAACTCTGTTCGCGGAGTTGACGGATCACGGGCGCGAACAGCTCCAGATACGGTTCGTGGACGGTGATGTACGAGAAACCGTAGCGCTCCCGATGGCGTCGAAGTTGCTCTGCCATCTCCTCCACGGTTCCCACGAGGACATACGGGGTGTCGAGGACGTCGTCGACCGTCATCGTCCCACCGAGCTGGTCCGCGATCTCATTGGCCGCGGCCCGGCGGTCGTCCGTCTCGACGACCATCTGGACCAGTAGATGCCACTCGATGTCTTCGGCTCTCGCTCCGGCGTGTGTCCGTACGAAGCGAATTCGTTCGGCGGTCTCGTCCGCGGTGGCGAGGCGAAAGGTGCCCGGCGGTCGGCCCGGGATCTGAAATGCCCCCGCGACGCCGACGATGTCTGCGTGGGCCGCTGCGATCCGCAGCACCCGGTCGCCGGTGCCGCCGATGATCAGCGGCGGGCCCGAGCCGCCGAATCCGCGCCGCTGCAACGGTCGTGGCAGGGCGCGGCCCTCGGGTAGTTCGTCGAGATCCCCGGTGAAGAAGGTGCGTAGGTCATCGACCATCTCGGACAACTGTGCGACCCGTCCGCCGAGGGCTTTCCATTCGATACCCGCAGCGTCGAACTCCCACTTCATGTGTCCGGCACCGAGTCCGATGTCGAGCCTTCCGTCGGTGAGGACGTCCGTCGTCGCGATCTCGCGGGCGAGTAGGGCGGCATTCCAGAACGGTGCGTTGAGCACCAGCGTTCCGACACGTAAGCAGGTGGCGTCGGCGACGGCCACCATCAGCGGAAAGGGGGCCGGGGCGCCGAGATGGTCCGCGGCGAACACCGTGTCGTAGCCGGCGCTCTCGCCGAGTCGACATCGGTCGAGAAGGGCGTCGCGGGATTCGAAGCCGAAGATGTTGAACGAGAATCGGAAATCACGCATGGACTTCACGATGCACCCGAAGTGGCTCGGCCGGTGACCGAATGCGGTGAGTGAATCCCGGGACCGCACGACGATGAATGTGATGCTCGCCACAATTAGGTCAGTTTTCCCACGTGACTGTGTCCCATACGCGTGGTAGCGCAGAGATTAGGGCAGGCATGCCTTATCTTCTGCGATGTGACAACTAAGAGCATTTCACGCCTTCACGGCCCCAGCGTCGACTACGCCATCGCGGCTTTTCGTGTGGTTATCGGCTTCCTGTTCTTCTGCCACGGCACGTCGACCTTGTTCGCGTGGCCGACTGCACCTCATGGAGGGCACACCGCAGCGGTAGGCGCCTGGCCGAGTTGGTGGGGCGCAGTCATCCAACTCGTCTGTGGCGCCGCGTTGTTCCTCGGCCTGGGGACGCGCTTCGCCGCGTTCATTGCCTCGGGTTCGATGGCGTACGCCTACTTCTGGAGTCATCAGCCGGACGGCGTCCTCCCCATCCAGAACAACGGTGAGCTCTCCGCCATCTTCTGCTGGGCCCTGTTCCTGATGATCTTCCTCGGCGCCGGCGCTCTCTCGCTCGATCGCCTCATTGCTCGCGGTGGGCGCACGGCGCAGTCGGACAACGGCGACGACGGCACCGCCGGCGAACAAGGACCGACCACCGAATTGCGTGAGGTGAACGCCTGAACTGCTTCTCGTGGGCCGGGGCGGTGACCGTCATCCCCGGAGGTGAGGTAGGCATCGACCGCGTGCTGGAGGCGGTCGAGGGGGGCACCGAACGCACTGAAGTCGCCCCGTCGCTGGGCGTCGCGGAGCTGTTCGAGTGCCGCCTTCAGCTCGACAGCCGCGGTCGCATCCGCCGTCGGCGGGTCCGGTGTGGTGATGCCGCCGACATCGGGTGGGGGCGCTTGCGGTGACGCGGCCGGATCCGGCGCACCCGGATTGCGCTGGACAGGCGAACAGTGCCCAGCGTCACGACGACTGCTGGGCACTGCTCTCGTGCTCGGTATCGACCGAGGTGAGAATGGGTGGGGCTACCGAGTTCGGTACGTCGACGAGAAGGGTGGCCTCGCCAGCCGGAGCAATTCCAGGGCCAGCAGCGAGCCGCGGGGGCCCAGCTCGTCCTGATAGCGGCGGATCACGTCCGTATCGCCGCCGAGCGCGACCATCGGCGCTCCGGACTCGACCCGGGTTCGGGCCGCGAGCTGCGCGAGAGCGAGACGGCGATTGACCGCGTCCAGGATCTCCGCGTCGAGGCGAGCGATCTCGGCGTGAACGCGATTCAGATCTGTGGCGGCAGGTAATGCGCCCGCAGCGTTTTCGGTGACCGCCCCGAAATCCGTGTCCGTCATCGTTGCTCCTCGACTGGGTGATCGTGTACCACCATCGTCGGACCCGAGTGGCCGTGACGACAGACACCCTGGGGTGCAGATCGTCGACCCCTTGCCTTCCGCGAGGCATTTGCGGACTATCGCAGTGCGATGAACCGCTGCAGTTTCCCGCTCGTGAGATGACGCTGCAGATGGTCGACCACTTCGATCCGGACCTGCGGATCGGCCACACCTTGCAGGCGCAATGCCGCCGTGACAGCCGACGTCAGGGCGGCGACGTCGGGTTCGCCGACCGCGAAGATCTCCGCTCCGTCGACGGTCTGTCGGACCTGGTACTCGGAAATACGCGGATCTGCACCGAGGACGTAGCGAAAAGTGCTTGCGGGCACGATCGTGGTTCCGTACCGGAAATCGTCGTCGCGGCGCCCACCGATGTCCGCGACGCGCGCGAACGCGCTTCCGCACGCGCACCTACCGGGCAGCAATGTGACCTGGTCTCCGAGGTCGTACCGGATGAAGGGAAACGTGCGGTTGGCCAGACCCGTCGCGAGGGTTCGCGCCGCAGGCGCATCGGCTGCGACCGGAGCACCACTGTCATCGACACGCTCGAGCACAACCTCGTCCTCGCACACGTGCAGGCCCTCGCCGTATCCGCAACCCACGGCCTGAACGCCGATCTCGGTCGACCCCCAGAGGTTGTGGATCGGCACCGACCAGGCGTCGCGGATGGCTTGCCGGTCCTCCTCCAGCAGGGGTTCGGAGTTTGTGCTCACGCGCACAGGACTGATCTCCAGATCACCCGCCACCGCGGCTCGGGCAAGTCGCCCGATGACCGTCGCGTAGCCCACCAGATGCGTGGGCCGGGCAGCGGCCACCACGGCGACGATCTCGTCGAACGGTGCGCCCGCCGGGATCACGACGGTCTCCATGCTCGGTGCGGTCGGCACATCGAACAGTGGTGTGCTCGCATGCGGGGGGACACCGGCCGCCAGCACCGCCAGCCGCGCGGGAGACCGCACCGACGACGCCCGCCGTTCCTCGCGCGCCTGTACCCGCCAGGCGAGGCACGCCGCCGAAACGTAGAACTGCCAATCCCAGACGTAGACGCCCCGGACACCACTGGACCCACCCGAGCTGAAGATCTGCTCGTCGCCCGACGTGTACGAAAACCATTGCTGCTCGGCCAGAATCCGTTCGGCACGTTCGCGATCGAGGTCGCGCACCGTGACGATCGCATCCCACTCGTCCTGAGCGTCCCGCTTCGTCATCATCGGCAGCGTTGCCAGGTCGGTGAGCGAGGCCGAGGACGGATCGAGACCACGAAGTCTCCGGGCGTGAAATGGCGACCGCTCGCGTGCGTGCGCGAGGAGGGCCCGCAGCCGGTCGGTTCGGTAGCGCTCGATCTGATCTCTCGACCAATCCAGGCGTCCCATGTGATCCTCGAGGGCGGCCTGAACCGCACTCACCTGGCCGGCGCGCACACGCGCGTACGCCGCGTGCTCCGCGTCGTCCGAAGCACCTCCGGGAACCGATCGGGCCATGACGCCCTCCGCATCACAATGGTCCGGCGCAGCACGTTCGTACGTACCCCTCCGAGTTTTGCACAGCGCCGCACCGGCCGTCATGCACGTGCGCGAACCCAGCTCGGTCGCGTCCATCGGCGCCCGCGGCCCGGGGCAGGTCTCGTCGTATCGAGCGAGCGTCCTTCAGAGTTCAGCGGACGGTGCGCGTTCGGCGGTGCGAACCTTTCCCAGGAGCCGCTTCAGTGTTCGGGAGTCCCTCCACCCGAACGATGTGCGGTCTGTGGCGCGGCGGTGGAGCATGTCGAAGATTCGTGCGGGGACGACCACCTGGTGTCTCGCCGCACTTGCCACGACCTCGATGACCGCGCGGTGGGGCCGGTCGTCCTCGAGCGCGAAGCCCGCATCGTCCAGCGCCCCGGGAGGCAGTGCCGGCCGAAATGCCGAGATCACCTCGTATGCAAAGGCGTTGAAATCTTCCCTGCCGAAGGCGTTCGTGAGGGTGACCGTGGCGACGGAACCGAGCAGTTCGCTCTCGCGGGCCAACCGGGGGAGTTGCCGTTCCCAGCCGGGCGTCGAGGTGATGCCCGCTCCGGCGACCACGCCGACCGCGCCGAGGGCTCGAACGTGGTCGATCCACCCGTGCGGGGGCTCGACCACGCCCTCGAAGAAGACGTCCGTGTCGTCCTCGATCAACAGGGTGCGCCCGTCGACCGAACGCAACGACAGCACCGGCGAGGTCACGCCGTCGACGCCGTCGAAGACGGGGCTGGGATCCCGCCATCCGCGCCCCGCCAACCTTCGCAGCAGGGGTTGTCGCATGCCGGGTTCGACGCTGTAGTCGAGCGCCACCATCGGTGTGACCCGGTGGCCCGCTGCGTGGTAGATGGCGATCGCGTCGACTCCTGGTTCCCCCATGGATCGTTACGATGCCACATAAAAAATCCGACTGGAAGGTTTTGTTCTCCGTTTTCGCGCCCACGCGCTTCCTGCGAGACAGTCAATTCGAGTTTCGAAGTTCGAATTTGAGGACCTTCCCGGTCGGGGTGCGGGGGAGTTCGAGGGGAAAGACGATCTCATCGGGCACCTTGAACTTCGCGATACGCCCACGGGTGTGCTCGACGAGTTCCTCAGCCGTGACCGTGGCCCCCTTCCTCACAACGACGAATGCCTTGGGCCGCTCGCCCCACTTGGGATGTGGGACACCGATGACCGCGACGTCGAGTACGGCGGGATGCGTTATCAATGCCTGCTCCACCTCGATGGTCGAGATGTTCTCGCCGCCGGAGATGACGATGTCCTTCGCGCGGTCCTTGAGCTGGATGTAGCCGTCCGGGTGCAAGACGCCGAGATCGCCCGTGTGGAACCAGCCGCCCGCGAAGGCTTCCGCCGTGGCCTCCGGGTTGCGGTAGTAGCCGAGCATGACGTTGTTGCCGCGCAGCACAATCTCGCCCATGGTCTCGCCGTCGGCGGGGACGTCGTTCATCTGCGCGTCGACGACGCGGGCGTTCTCTGCCTGCACCATGCCCACGCCCTGCCGGGACAGCAGGGACGCGCGTTCCTCGGCGGTGCGCTCGCTCCACGACTCCTGGTACTCGCAAATCGTGTACGGCCCGTAGACCTCGGTCAGCCCGTACACATGGACGACCGTGACGCCGATCGCCTCCAACTGGGCGATCACCGTCGGTGACGGCGGCGCCGCKGCGGTGGTGATCCGCAGGGCGTCAACCGGATGTGCCTGGGGCGCTTCGGCAATTGTGGAGCACACGGCGGGAGCGCCGCACAGGTGAGTGACCCCGAGGGTGTCGATGGCGTCCCAGATCGCGTCGGCACGCACCGCGCGCAGGCAGATGTGCGTGCCGGCGGCCTGCGTGACCGCCCACGGGGTGCACCAGCCGTTGCAGTGGAACATCGGCAGCGTCCACAGGTATTTGGTGGATCCGGTGAAGCCGTTGTGGAACGTTTCGCCGAGGGAATTGAGATAGGCGCCGCGGTGCGTGTACATCACGCCCTTCGGTTTCCCGGTGGTTCCGGACGTGTAATTGATCGCGATCACCTGCTGTTCGTCATCGACACCCCAGTGCAGCGGGATGTCGTCCACGGCGTGTGCGTCCGCGAGGAAGTCGGCGTACATCCCGGTCGCGATCCCCTCCGGGACTACCGGCCGCGCGATCGTTGAGTCGGGAATCTCGATTACCTCGCGCAGGCTCGGGACGGTGTCGCGGGCGGTCGCGACGGATCCCACGAGTTCGGAGTCAACGAACAGCAGGCTCGTCCCGGAGTGCTCGAGGATGTACTCCAGTTCACGGCCCGCCAGCCGCCAGTTCAGCGCGATGAAGATGCCACCTGCGAGGGGCACCGCGAAGTGGGCGAACAGCATCTCGGGGGTGTTCGGGCACAGGAACGCAACGCGGTCGCCGGGCTCGATCCGGCTCCGCAGGGCCCGGGCGAGTCTCTCGACCTCGTCGCCGAACTCGCGATAGCTGTAGCGGCGGTCGCCGTGAATGACGGCGACCCGATCCGGGAATACCGTCGCCGAGCGCTCCAGGAAGCGCAGCGGACTGAGCGGTGTGTGGTTCGCGGGCGAGAGGGTCGGTCCGGACACTGGGAACCTCCGAGATGTGGTGAAGGTGCTCTGACGGGCGATACCCGCCCAAGACGACGTTATGGAACATCACTCCGGCACCGCTACCCTCCGAGGTGGGATGCCGAAGCGGTGCTGCGCCCGATCGGGGTTTCAGGACTACTCGAACTCGCGGCCGATCACGCACGGGGTGAGAACGACACCCTGGCGCACGAGCGGCTGTCGCTGAGCGCCGAGACCGTCAGGTCGTACATGCGCAATCTGATGGGCAAGTCGGAGGTGCGCAGCAGGCAGGAAGCTGTCGTGGAAGCCTGGCGACAGGGTTTGCTTCCCTGACCCGTCACCGTTTCGGTGAATGATGTCGAGATACCTTGCTGTCGAAGCCTGTTCATCTCGTTCGGATCGGGGCCCGGCGGCGTCTGCCGCCATGACTGCGGGCCGCGGAGGGCTCGTCGCACCGGGCCGTGTCGAAATCGAGACCACGCCGCAGAGCGGGAACGGGTGAGCCGCTGGGGCATTCGGCTACCCGTCAGATGTATTACGGAATTGTCACGACATGACGTCGAAACGGTAACGAAACCTCAGAACAGCACAATTTTCACTCGCGTTTCTCAATAGTCGAACATCCGTACCTTGTTCATGCCGTGTGAATTTCGGGAGGAGGCCACGTTCGGGGGCCCGCCGCTGCAGATCTGCCGACGCGGGTTCGTAATCCCGACACCTTCGAGGCGCGGGACGAGGCACCGAAAGGGACGGCCGACAACCGAGGCGTTGTCGCCGGCACGCCGCGTCCGCACGCGCGGAGAGGATTGAGCCAGCATGACCACTCGCAACATGGAGAAACACACCCTCGGCTGGATCGCCCTGATCGGCGCGGTCGTCACCGTTCTGCTCGGGCTGGGCGCCGGAACCGCCGGAGGCGCCCCGCACGACTGGGAAGAAGTCGCCGAGTGCGAAAGCGGCGGCGACTGGACCACCGACACCGGAAACGGGTTCTACGGCGGACTGCAGTTCACACCGGAAACCTGGAAAGCCAACGGTGGAACGGGAGTGGCCTCGGAAGCCAGCCAGGCCGAGCAGATCCGGGTCGCCGAGAACGTCCTGAAGACCCAGGGCCCCGGCGCATGGCCCGTGTGCGGACAGTATCTGAAAAAGGGCGGCACAGCGCCCGTCGAGGTACCCCACACCACGCCTGCACCTGCACCTGCACCTGCCATTGAAATTCCTGAGCCTGTCGAAACTCCTGACCTTGTCGAGACGCCGGATGTTGTCGAGACGCCGGATGTTGTCGAGACGCCGGATGTTGTCGAGACGCCGGATGTTGTCGAGACGCCGGATGTTGTCGAGACGCCGGATGTTGTCGGGACCCCGGATGTTGTCGAAGCGCCTGCGACCGTCGACGATTCCGCCGCGGTGAAGGCGGCGGTGAAGGCGGCGGCCCAGGAAGCGCTGAACAGCGCGCGTGAACTTGCCGAGCAGAGCGGGTCGGGTCAGGTGTTCGAGGAGCGGGCGTCGGCTCCCCGGTAACGTCCGACGGTTCTTGTGCGAACTAATCACACAGAACTGTCGTGTCGTCGCCTACGAAGGAGATCTCGTGCAGAAGAAGTCCGCTCGGCGTTCCGCAGCATTGGTCGGGATACTGTCCGCACCCCTCGTCCTCGGAGCCACCGTCGGTGCCGGAACCGCGAGTGCGGAACCCTGGCACGTCGGCCCCGTCTACCGGGCCGAGACGTCCGGTGAAGGCGCGGAGTACTTCTGCGGGAAGGCCGCGGCTCTCGAACAGACGTCGGGAGTCGTGATCGTGCCGTGCACGTTCGATGAACCGACCAACGTCTGGTACCGCGTCGTCTTCAACCCGGCCTCCTGGGGCTTCGACTTCTGAGGCGGACTGCCGGGATGTGAGGCGCACCTGACGAAGCGGTGACCGGACACCGTCTGCGCACTCCGCTTCGTCGAGTGCGTCGCCTACCGGCCGCGCGCAGACTTCTCGGTATGGCCGAGGGAAGAACAGAATGAGTGTCGAGACAGCCCAGCGCAGTGAGGTCGGCGTCGCAATGGCGCGAAGTTGGCTTTTGGTTCCTGCAGTCGGGAGCGAGGTCCTCGCGGCGGCGGCTGCGTCCGGCGCCGACTCGCTGATCATCGACCTCGAGGACGGTTTGCCATTCGCTGCGAAAGACGAGGGGCGGGCCTGCACCGCCGAGTGGCTCGCACGGAATGCAGGTTGGGTGCGGATCAACGACGCGACCACCCCGCACTGGCAGCGCGACCTCGACGCGATCCGCGGTCTGCCCGGACTGCGCGGGCTGATGCTGTCGAAAACCGAATCGCCCGAACAGGTACGGGACACCGCTGAAGAGATTCCCGGTGTTCCGGTGGTCGCCCTCGTCGAGTCCGCGGCCGCGATCGTGGCAGCCGAGGACATCGCTCGCACCGCTCCCGTCTCTCGACTCGCGTTCGGCATCGGCGACTACTGCCGCGACACCGGTGCCGGGCGAACCCCGATGGCGTTGGCGTACGCCCGATCCCGGCTCGTCAATGCGAGCAGGGCGGCCCGGATCGGAGCCCCGATCGACGGACCGACACTGTCGCTCGACGCCGAGGCCGTACGGGACGACACGCGTTTGGGCCGTGAGATGGGGATGACCGGAAAACTGACCCTCGCTACTGAGCAGGTGCCGGTGATCAACACCGCGTTGGCACCCGACTCGAACGATATCTCCTGGGCCGAAACGACGATCGCGCGTCTGGGTGCGGACGGCAGTCGTGTTACCCACGGCGGGCATCCGCCGCAACTCGCCCGCGCCCACGACATTCTGCGTCGCGCAACTCACTTCGCGTCGCGGACGTAGGGCGGTCCGGCGTCCTCGCGCTCGGCTTGCCGGGTCGCGCGGTACGCGGTGAACACGCCGGCCGCCGCGATGACGCCGAGGCCGAGGAAGAGCAGTCGTGCGGAGGCGAGGGCCGAGGGCGCACCGAGATTGACCAGCACACCGGCGACCGCTGACCCCACGGCCATAGCGATCAACTCGACCGTGTTGAGCCCGGCCGCGGCCTTCGCTCCCTCCTGCTCGTCGTCGGTGCTCCGCATGGCGGCGACCATCAGGTGCGGGAAGGCGAGGCCGATTCCGGCACCTGCGGCGGCCAGGGCGCCCGCCCACAGAATCACCGTGACCGGTCCGGCGTCGTCACGCCAGAGGGCCGCCGTGAGGAGCAGGCCGGCGG
>NZ_JBFUGT010000201.1:0-11783 GCF_056402775.1 Rhodococcus sp. P3_B8 | reverse complement strand
GAGACGCCCACCCCGTAGGAGCCCATGGTCGGGCGGACGGGCTTGCCGTTCTCGCCGAGCACGTCCACGGAGAACACGTCGGTGTACTTGCGGCCGAGCTGGAAGACGTGACCGATCTCGATGCCCCGGGCCGCGACGAGGGCACCGGCCCCGTCGGGTGACGGGTCGCCGTCGCGAACCTCGGCGGCCTCGATGGTGCCGTCCGGGGTGAAGTCGCGGCCCGCGACGAGCCCCACCACGTGCTTGCCCGGCTCGTCGGCTCCGGTGATCCAGCTGGTGCCGTCGACGATCCGCGGGTCGACGAGGTAACGAACACCGTTGGCTTGCAGCGCCTTCGGTCCGATGTAGCCCTTGACCAGGAAGGGGTTGGCCGCGAAGTCGGCCTCGGTGAGCAACTCGAACTCCGCGGGCTCGAGGGAGGCACCGAGACGCTTGTCGTCCACCTCGCGGTCGCCGGGAACACCGATGGCGAGCAGTTCCCACTTCCCACCGGGCTGCCGGGTCTTGACCAGGATGTTCTTCAGGGTGTCCGCGGCGGTGACGGTCCAGCCCAGATCGGCGCCGTTCGCCCAGTCGACGAGCGTCGCAATCGTGGGGGTGTCCGGAGTGTCGTGCACCTTCGCGGCGGGCAGACCGTCGAACGGCACCGGCTCGGGAGCCAGCGTCTTCACGGCCTCGACGTTGGCGGCGTAGCCCGACTCGAGGCAGCGGACGTAGGTGTCCTCACCGATCTCGCTCTCGGCGAGGAACTCCTCCGACGCGCTGCCACCCATTGCACCGGACGTCGCCGACACGATCACGTACTTGACGCCGAGCCGGCTGAAGATCCGCTCGTAGGCGTCGCGGTGCGCCCGGTACGACTCGGTGAGTCCTTCGTCGGTGAGGTCGAAGGAGTACGAGTCCTTCATGACGAACTCGCGGCCGCGGAGAATGCCGGCCCGCGGGCGCTCCTCGTCGCGGTACTTGGTCTGCACCTGGTACAGGGTGACCGGGAAATCCTTGTACGAGTTGTACTCGCCCTTGACGGTGAGTGCGAACAGTTCCTCGTGGGTGGGGCCGAGCAGGTAGTCGCCGCCCTTGCGGTCCTTCAGGCGGAACAGTCCGTCGCCGTACTCGGTCCAGCGGTTGGACGCCTCGTACGGTTCGCGCGGCAGGAGCGCGGGCAGGGAGATCTCCTGGGCACCGATGCCGTTCATCTCTTCCCGCACCACCCGCTCGACCTCACGCAGCACGCGCAGACCCAGCGGCAACCACGAGTAGACGCCGGGCGCGATGCGACGCACGTAACCGGCGCGGACGAGCAGCTTGTGGCTGGGGACCTCGGCGTCGGCGGGGTCGTCGCGCAGAGTGCGGAGGAACAGGTGGGACAGGCGGGTAATCACGGGATATCAGAATAGTCGGCTGGGACAGGGCCGGGCGCGTCGGTAGGGTTTCGTGCGTGCTGGTGCTACTTCCTCCCTCCGAAACCAAGTCCGACGGCGGCGCCGACGCGCCCCTCGACCTGGCCGAGCTGTCGATGCCGCAGCTCACCGAAACCCGCGAAGTGCTGGTCCAGGCGCTGGTCGCGCTGGCGGCGGACGGGGAGGCGTCGCAGCTCGCGCTCGGCCTCGGCCCCACCCAGGCCGACGAGATCGAGCGGAACGCCAAACTGTGGGTTTCCCCCACCCGGCCCGCACTCGAGCGCTACACCGGTGTGCTGTTCGACGCGCTCGACGCGAAGTCGTTCACCAAGGCCCAGAAGTCCAAGGCGCTGTCGCGGCTGGCGATGGGGTCCGCGCTGTTCGGTGCGGTGCGCGCGGGTGATCTGATCCCCGCCTACCGGCTGTCGGGCGGATCGAAGCTTCCCGGGATGGGCACTCTCCGGGCATTGTGGAAGCCGGAACTGAGCCGGGCGATCGCCGCGGAAGCGGACGGTCTCGTCGTCGACCTGCGGTCGGGGACGTACCAGCAACTCGGACCGATCCCCGAGGCCGTGATCGCCACCGTCCTCACCGAGAAGCCGGACGGCACCCGCACCGTCGTCAGTCATTTCAACAAGCACCACAAGGGTCTGCTGGCACGTGCGCTCACCGTCTCCCGCGCCGAACCCCAGGACGTGCGCGGGGTGGCACGGGTGGCGGCGAAGGCCGGCCTGCGCGTCGAGGTGGCGTCGGACCGCGAGCTGATCATCCTCACCGACTGACCTGTGAGTACTTATCAACCGCCCGCGGTTGATAAGTACTCACAGGGGCTTTATTCGGGCTTGACGGCCAGGACCGGTTTGCGGCAGGACAGCAGCAGGCGCTGGGCGGTGCTGCCCATCAGGAGCTTCCCGACCGGGGTGCGGTCGCGGATGCCGATCACGAGCAGTTCCGCGCTGGGCGCCGTCATGGCCTCGAGAATCACGTCGACGGTCTCGTCTCCCACGATCTGCCGGACCTCGTGGTCGACCCCGCTCGCGGCCAGCTTGCCTTCGAGTTCCTGGAGGTGCGCGTTGTCGGCGAACGACTGGTCGGCGAGGGAGTCGCCCTTCGAGGTGTTGATCACGAGCAGCGACGTCCCGCGCAGCTGCGCCTCCGCGACGCCGTGTTCGAGGGCGGCCCCTCCGAACTGATCGGGGGTKTATCCGACGACGATCATGCGTGTGCCTTCTCTCTGGTGTCGGTGGAGTCGCCACCGGCCGGTCCGTCGGGGAAATCGGGCGACGCGACGGGGTAGTGCGCGCGGACGACCTTGGCGACGAGGGGTGCGATGAGGAGCACTGCGATCACGATATAGACGATGATCGCGACGGGCTCGGTGAACAGGCTGCCCCAGTCACCGCCACCGAGCTGCAGGCTCTGCCGCAGTTGCCGTTCGATGCGCGGTCCGAGGATGACGCCGATGATCAACGGCAGCACCGGCAGCCCGAACCTCCGCATCATCAGACCCATCAGCCCGAACGTCAGCAGCAGCGCGAGGTCGAGCCACTGGAGGTTGACGGCGAACGCGCCCAGCGCGGCGAAGAACAGGATGCCCGCGTAGAGGTAGGGCCGCGGTGTGCGGAGCAGCTTCGCCCACAGCGGTGCGAGCGGAAGATTGAGCACCAGGAGCAGGAAGTTGCCGATGAACAGGCTCGCGATCAGCGTCCAGATCAGCAGCGGTTCCTTCTCGAACAGTGTCGGGCCCGGCTGGATTCCGTACGACACGAAGGCCGTCAGCATGACCGCGGCCGTGGCGTTGGTCGGCAGACCCAGCGACAGCATCGGCACGAGTGTGCCCGCCGCCGACGCGTTGTTGGCCGCCTCCGGCCCGGCGACACCTTCGATGGCGCCCTTGCCGAATTCGTCCTTGTGCTTCGACAGTTTCTTCTCGGTGATGTAGGAGAGGAAGGTGGGCAGTTCGGCGCCGCCTGCGGGTAGTGCGCCGAACGGGAACCCGTAGGCGGTACCCCGCAACCACGGTTTCCACGAACGCTTCCAGTCCTTCTTGCCCATCCACGGCCTGCCGACGGGAATGACCTCGGCCGGCTTGCGGCGGAGGTGAGCGGCCACCCAGAGCGCCTCACCGAGTGCGAACACGGCGACCGCGACGACGACGATGTCGATCCCGTCGGACAGCTGCGGGATGCCGAACGTGGCACGCGGCTGGCCGGTGAGGAAGTCGATGCCGACCAATCCGATCGCGAGACCGAGCAGCAGCGAGATGCATCCGCGGAGCTTCGAGGTTCCGAGGACGGCCGTGACGGCCACGAGGGCGAGCAGCATGATCGCGAGGTAGGACGGGGCTCCGAGGGTGACCGCGAAACTCGACACCATGGGCGCGAACAGCACCAGGAGCATCGTGCCGATCGACCCGGCGACGAACGACCCGATCGCGGCGGTCGCCAGGGCCTGCGCGGCCCTGCCGGCTTTCGCCATCTTGTTGCCCTCGATCGCCGTGATCACCGACGACGACTCCCCCGGTGTGTTCAGCAGGATCGACGTCGTCGACCCGCCGTACATGCCGCCGTAGTAGATGCCGGCGAACATGATGAACGCGGCGCTCGGGCTGACGTTGTAGGTGACGGGCAGCAGGAGGGCCACGGTCATGGCCGGTCCGATGCCCGGGAGGACGCCGACCGCCGTGCCGAGGAGGACGCCGATGCACGCATACAGCAGATTCATGGGGGTGGCTGCTTGCTCGAACCCCTGCAGCAGCCAGTTCAAATTGTCCATGTCAGAGAATTCCGTCCAGAATGCCTGCGGGCAGCGGTATTCCGAGCCCGACGTAGAACGCGTAGAAGCTGCCGAATCCGAGCACGGCCCCGATCGCGATGTTCCGCACCCAGTGCCGGCTGCCCAGAATGGTTGCGGCCCCGGCGAACAGGACGGTGCCGATGATCGCCCAGCCCAGGAAGTCGACGAGCGCGATGGTCACCACGAACAACCCGACGAGCAGTCCCACCGTCTTCCAGTCACCCGGCGAGTCCGGATCGACGTCCTCGCCGCTGTCGGCTTCCCCGGTGGAGCCCCTCAGGATCGCGACGGCCAGCACCACGGCGAAGACCAGCAGTCCACCGCCGATGACGAGCGGGAACAGTCGCGGGCCCACCGGGTCGACCTTCGCGAAACCTTCGCTCAGCGACAGTGCGTCGACGATGAGGAAGACCCCGACCACGGCCATCACCGCGCAGACGATGAACTGTGCGTAGTCCCGCCGCTTCGGCGCCGGGGCCGTGTCCGCGGAGACGGCGGACGGTTCTGCGGGCGCGGTCATGTCAGCCCCAATTCGGCCAGGGTGGACGAGACCCGCTCGTCCTGGTCCCGGAGGAACTGCTCGAACTCCGGTCCCGTCGTGAAGGCGTCACTCCAACCGTTCTTCACCAGGGCCTCCTTCCATTCCGGTGTGTCGTGCAACTTGTGGAGCGCCTCGACCATGTCGGCCTTGGCGCCGTCGGACAGTCCGGGCGGCGCCAAGATTCCCCGCCAGTTGGTGAAGGTCAGGTCCACGCCGGCCTCCGTGAGCGTCGGCGCGTCGATACCCTCGACCCGCTCGTTCCCCGACACCGCGAGGACCCGGACCTGGCCGGCCTCGATCTGGTCGACGTACTCGCCGAGTCCCGACGTGCCTGCGGTGATCTTCTGGCCGAGAAGGGCCGTCAGCAGGTCGCCGCCGCCGTCGTAGGACACGTAGTTCACCGCGTTCGGGTCCACTCCCACCGCGCGCGCCGTCTCCATCGGAAACAGGTGGTCCGGGCCGCCGGGCGAGGAACCGCCGCCGATGGTGATCGACGCCGGGTCGGCGCGCCATGCGGCCACGAAGTCGTCGATGGTCTGCAGTGGCGAATCCGCGGGCACGAGGATGCCCTCCTGCTCCTCGACCACCTTGGCCAGCGCGGTGGCCTCGGAGACGCGTGCGGTGGATCCGTTGGTGTAGCCGGCGCCGACGACACCCAGGCCCATCATCATCATGAGGTCGTCGTTGCCGGCCTCGTTCATCAGCCTGGCCATTGCGACCGTTCCACCTGCGCCGATCACGTTGAAGACCTCGACGCGGCCGGTGATGCCCTCGTCTTCCATGATCTTCACCGCGGTCCGCGCCGTGAGGTCGTAGCCGCCGCCCGGACTGTTCGGAACCATCATCCGCACTCTGTGCAGGCCCTCGTCCTCGCCGCGGGTGACCCCGCAGCCGGCCACGAGGAGGCCTACGAGCGCGAGCAGGAGCAGCGCGCGTACCCTGCTCCCGCTACCTGTTCTCGACATCGTTCCTCATTTCGCCATGAATGTGATCTTCCGCAATACTGAACCTCAGGGGTGATGTACGTCACCTATGCGAACGAAACGGAACTTAAGTTCATTGTGGTCACCACTTCATCCCCGCGTGCGTAGCCTCGCGGGCCAGGTCCTGCTCCTCCAGCTCGTCGTCGTCGGCGTCGTGCTGCTCGCGGTTGCCGCCGTGTCGGTCCACCAGTCGACCGTGGAGTTCCGCGACCTCCAGGGGCAGCGCATGATCGCGGTGGCCGAGAACGTGGCGTCGACGCCGGTGGTGCGCGACCAGCTGTCGGACCGCTCGGTCGAGCGCGTGCTGGCGCCGGAGGTCGATCGCGCCGTCAACCTGTCGGGCGCCACACTCGCCGAGATCGTCGCGCCGAACGGGGCGGTGACCGTGTCGTCCGATCCGACGCGGCTCGGGGTGCCCGCGGAACTCGGCGCCAGCGATGTGATGACCGGGCGGGCCTGGTCGGGCGACGTGGACGTCGACGGACGCCGCGCCATCGTCGGACACGTCCCGATCCTGTCCGCCACCGGGGACGTCCTCGCGGTCGTGACCGTCAGCGACGACTACCCGTCCGTCTGGGACCTGCTCAGCAGCGCGGGGGCGCGCCTGCTGTTGTATCTCGGAATCGGCGCCGGTCTCGGGCTTCTCGGCTCGTGGCTGCTGTCCCGCCGGATCAAGACCCACACCCGTGGACTCGAAATCGCCGAGATCGCAAGCCTTGCCGACCATCGCGAGGCCCTCTTGCACAGCATCCGCGAGGGTGTGGTCGCGGTGAACCCCGACGGGGTGATTACCGTGCTCAACGACAGCGCCCAGGAACTGCTCGACCTCACCGACGACGCCGTCGGCCGGCACGTCGACGACGTCGCGCTCGACCCCGCCGTCCGGCAGTACCTCCTCAACGGGGAGGACGGCCGCGACGTGGTGTTGTCGACGTCGTCGCGCATGCTCGCGCTGAGCCGGCGCGCGGCCACCAGCCAGGGGCACAAGATCGGCACCGTCACCACGATGCGCGACAGCACCGAACTGGCATCCATGCAGAGCCAGCTGTCCTCGCACAAGAGTGTCACAGACACCCTGCGGGCGCAGACGCACGAGTTCGCCAACCAGCTGCACACGATCTCGGGTCTGACGCAGCTCGGCGATTACGACGCCGTCACCGACTTCGTCGGCACCCTCACCCGCCGCCGAGCGGAGATCAGTGATGCTGTCACGCAACGCATCTCGGATCCGGCTGTCGCCGCGCTGCTGATCGCGAAGACGTCGCTCGCCGCCGAGACCGGGGTGTCGCTGACATTGGAACCCGACTCGCACCTACACGCCCTCGACCCCGAACTCGCCACCGACGTGATCACCGTCCTCGGCAACCTCATCGACAATGCCGTCGACGTGTCCGAGGGCGGCCGGGACGCGCGGATCTCGATCCGGATCACCGACGACGACGGCATCCTTATCGAGGTCGCCGATTCCGGCCCCGGAGTTCCCGAGACGATGCGGGAGGAGATCTTCTCGCGCGGTGTCACCTCGAAGCCGGGCACCCCCGGTGGCCGCGGAATCGGGCTCGCCCTGGTGCGTCTCGTCAGCTCCCAGCACGGCGGGTCCGCGGCCGTCTCGGACGCACCCGGCACCGGCGGTGCCTTGTTCACCGTCCACGTGCCGCGTAGCTAGACTCTCCGATCATGACGGGACGGCGTGGCGATGTATGAGGTCCTGGTCGTCGACGACGACTTCATGGTCGCGGAGATCCACCGCCGATTCGTCGACAAGACACCGGGGTTCACCACCGTCGGGGTGGCGCGGACCGCCGCCGAGGCCCTCGAATCGGTGCGGACCGCGCACCCCGACCTCGTGCTCCTCGACGTGTACCTGCCGGACATGTCCGGCCTCGACGTCCTGCAACGACTGCGTGCGGAGGGCAACGCCGTCGGCGTCATCATGATCACCGCCGCCAGGGAGATCGACACCGTCAGCCGCGCACTGCACGGCGGCGCCTCCGATTATCTGGTCAAACCGTTCGACTACACGCAGCTGCAGGAGAAACTCGAGAACTTCCGCCGCCGTGCCCGGGCCCTCGAATCACAGTCCGGCGCAGACCAATCCCTGATCGACTCCCTGTTCGGCGGCAAGGGCAAGAATCCGGAACCGAGCCGGCTCCCGAAGGGGCTCAGCGCCGAAACCGGGCGCCTGGTGCTCGACATCCTGCGGTCGAAGGGCGAGCTGTCGTCGACCGAATGCGCCGAACTCGCCGGACTGTCCCGGGTCAGTGTGCGCCGTTACCTCGAGCACTACCTGTCCGAGGGACTGCTGGAGGTCCGGCTCGAATACGGGGGCGCCGGCAGGCCCGTCCGCCGGTACCGGCCTGCCCCGCGCTGACCCGGTTCGTCAGGATCGGGTGCAGGCGCCGGCGAGGGCGAACGGTGTCGAGTCGCCGGCATCACGGCGCTCCGCGCGGTCCAGCAGGGCGAGCGTTCCGGAACCGAACGTCGGCGAGTAGGACACCGAGTCGGTGCACCCGCCGTGGTCGAGGCCTCCGACGAGGGCGACGACCCGCGAACCCACGACCCACGGGCCTCCACTCGTTCCCTCGCCGAGACCGTCGCAGACCACCGTCGGATAGCTGTCCGTCGACGTGGTCGCGGCGGTGCACGACACCGGACCGTCCCCGAGGGTCGGATAGCCGGTCACCGCCACGGTGGTCGCGGGTTCCGGCGCGGACGCCAACTCGAATCCCCCACCGACCACCGATTCGACGGCCGCCGGCACGGTGGTTCCGCTCGGGGCCACCCGGAGCACGGCGTAGTCGTGCTCCGGGTCCTGCGACTCCAGCCATGCGGGGTCGACGTAGATCTGGGACACCGTCCACAGTCCGAACGGGGCCACGCCGCGGTCGAATCCGGGTGCGAACGACAGCGCGCCGCCGGACCCCGCGATGCAGTGCGCGGCGGTGAGGACGAGGTCGCCGTCCGCGCTGTCCAGAACCGATCCGGTGCAGACGTGGATGGGCGTGCCGGCCAGGAACAGCGGACCGACGCGAGGATCCGGTGCGTCGGATGCAGGCGCGGCGGCGGCCGATCCCCCGGCTACGCAGGCAGCGAGGAGCAGGCCCACCGCGGCTGCCCCCGTGACGGACGTGCGGGAGGGCGTGACCACAGGACAATCATGCCCCGCTCGTCGCGCGAGGGCAGGCCGATTTCCGCTACCCGCCGCGCGTCAGCTGCGCGGCGGAAGCTGCTGCAGCGCCCACTCGTTGCCGTCGGGGTCGGCAAAGTACACGAAGCGCCCCCACGCCAGGTCCTGTACGTCGCTGACGGGAACGCCGCGGGCGGACAGCTCGGCGTGGGCGGCGTCGGCGTCGTCGATGACGATCTGCAACCCGTGCACCGAGCCGGGCGGCGTGTCGACCAGGCCCTCGCCGACAGCGATCGAGCACGCCGACCCGGGCGGCGTCAGCTGGACGAACCGAACGTTCTCGTTCACGCGGTGGTCGTGGTCGACGACGAAGCCGACCTGGTCGGCGTAGAACGCCTTGGCCCGGTCCACGTCGGACACCGGCAGAATGATCAGCTCGATTTTGTAGTCCATGACCGGATGCTATAGACGGACTCCGACAACCGGGCCGAAACCGGACCGGACCGCGTTCACGCCTGCTGCGCGGCCTTCTCGGCGGCCTGCGCCTGCGCGACCTGTTGCGGGGTGAAGCGGATGAACAGCGCGGCCAGTCCCGCGATGAGGGCGCAGCCGGCACTGCCGACGAGGGCGAACGTGTACCCGTTGCCGAGCGCCTCGAGTTGCGTCGGATTCATGTCGGCGACCTTGCCGGAGATGCCGCCGAGGGACAGCGTGCGTGAGGTGGCCATCGCCCCGATGACGGCGAGGGCGAGGGGTCCGCCGAGGGTCTGCGCCACCTGGGCGATGGCGGCGAGCGGACCGATCTCCGTCTCCGACACACCGGCGATGGCGCACAGCGGGAGCGGGACGACGGCGAGTCCGACACCGAATCCGATACCGATGACCGGCACGAACAGGTTGCCGAGATAGGTGGCGGAACTGTCGAGAGTCGAGCCGTACAGCAGCCCGACCACCATGATCGCGGCGCCGGCGACCACGAGCCACCGGGGCTGGATCCGCACGGCGAGCTTGGACGCCACCGCGGCCGCGCCGCCGAGGCCGAACGCGAACGGGATGAACGCGAGGCCGGCCTCGAGGGGGCTGTAGCCGAGGATGTCCTGGACGAACAACGCGACGAACGCGGCGACCGTGAACATCACGGCACCGGCGAAGAAGATCGCGACGAGCGTCGCCACCCGGTTCTTGTCGCGGAAGAGGGAGAACGGCAGCAGCGGGTTGTCTGCGGTCCGTTCGACGTACAGGAATGCGCAGAACAGCAGCAGACCGGCGACGAGCGCACCGATCACGTACGGGCTCCCCCACCCGAGTTCCGGACCCTCGGTGAGCGCGAACACGACGCCCGTCGCCGCGACCGTGGCGAGGACCGCCCCGGGAACGTCGAGGGCCAGGCGCTCGCCCGCGGTCTCCTTCAATGCGACGAACGCGCACCCCACGATGACGACGCCGATGGGCACGTTGATGAGGAAGATCAGTCGCCACGACACCTCGGTGAGGGCGCCGCCGATGATCAGGCCGGCGATCGACCCGATGCCCGTCATGGCCGCGAAGATCGCGATGGCCTGGTTACGCGCAGGGCCGGCGGCGAACGTGGTCGCGACCAGAGCCAGCGCCGTCGGGGACGCCACCGCGGCGCCGACACCCTGAAGGAACCGGGCGGCGATCAGCATGAACTCGCCCACCGCGAGACCGCACAGCAGCGAGGCGACGGTGAACAGGGCGACACCGCCGACGAACATCTTCTTCCGGCCGAACGCGTCGCCGAGCCGTCCGCCGAGGAGCATGAGGCCACCGAACGCCAGCGCGTACGACGTCAGCACCCAGTTGCGGCCGCTGTCGCTGAGACCGAGATCGGCTTGCAGCGGCGCGAGCGCCAGGTTGGCGACGGTGCCGTCGAGGACCACCATCATCTGCAGCCCGCTGAGCACGATGATCGCAAGCCCCATCACGCGGGTGGCAGCGGGCGGATTCACCGTGGCTCTCGCCGCAGACTTGTTCGACGCCGACGCGCCTTCGGGTACTCGGGATTCAGACACGAGGGTTCACGTTACCCAGCGTCCACAGAAAACCCGGCCACCGGCCCGATGACCACGATGGCAGGCGGCCGGATCTGCTCTTCC
The DNA here is from genome assembly GCF_056402775.1 of Rhodococcus sp. P3_B8. Taxonomy (NCBI): domain Bacteria; kingdom Bacillati; phylum Actinomycetota; class Actinomycetes; order Mycobacteriales; family Nocardiaceae; genus Rhodococcus; species Rhodococcus sp. P3_B8. Next base: position 819 of record NZ_JBFUGT010000201.1, on the reverse strand, counting down.
TTCACCCGGGCGGCGACGGTCTGGAGATCGGCCCGCACCGTGCGCTGCGTGCGCAGCGTGCCCTCCTGGATGACCGTGACCGGTGTGTCCACCGGACGCCCACCCTCCATGAGGACCGTCGCGAACGCCTCGATGCGCTCGACGGCCATCAGCAACACGATCGTGCCCTTCAACCGGGCGAGTGCCGGCCAGTCGACGAGGGAATCCGGGTGGTCGGGGGCGACGTGACCGCTGACGACGACGAACTCGTGGGTGACGCCTCGATGAGTGACCGGGATGCCGGCGGCCGACGGCACCGAGATGGCACTGGTGATGCCGGGGACGACCGTGACGGGAACACCCGCCGCGGCGCACGCCTCGAGTTCCTCGTAGCCGCGGCCGAACACGTACGGGTCGCCGCCCTTGAGCCGCACCACGAACTTGCCTGCCTTGGCTCCGTCGATGAGGGCGGCGTTGATCGCCTCCTGCGCCATCGCACGGCCGTAGGGGATCTTCGCGGCGTCGATGACCTCGACGTCGGAGCCCAGTTCGGCGAGCAGTTCCGGCGGGGCGAGGCGGTCGGCGACCACGATGTCGGCGCGGGCGAGCAGTCGCCGGCCGCGGACGGTGATGAGGTCGGGGTCGCCCGGGCCGCCGCCCACCAGTGCGACACCGGCCGCCGGGTGGTCGGCGGTGTCGGCGACCGCACCGGATTGCAGGCCCTCGACGAGGGCGGTGCGCACTGCGGCGGAACGGCGGTGGTCGCCGCCCGCCAGCACGCCGATGCTCATCCCGTCGTAGCTTGCGCTCGCGGGTGTGACGGCGGTGCCGTAGCGGGCG
>NZ_JBFUGT010000200.1:0-11838 GCF_056402775.1 Rhodococcus sp. P3_B8 | reverse complement strand
CCCTTGAGTGCTGCGCTATGGCCTCGCGACTGAAGCGGGTAGGCGACGTTCTTGCGAACCTTCATGTGGGGCCATAGGGCGTAGTTCTGAAAGACCATGCCGACGTCGCGGCGATTCGGCTGCACGAACACGCCACGCGCAGTGTCGAGTACGCAGGAGCCGCCAATGTGGATGCGGCCTGAATCGGGGCGCTCGAGTCCCACAAGTGAGCGCAGCAGGGTGGTCTTTCCGCAGCCGCTGGGGCCGAGGAGTACGAGCAGTTCGCCATCGGCCACCTCGAGGTCGACGTTGCGGAGGACGTGAATCTCGTTGCCTGGGCGTCCGAATGACTTTGTCAGACCGTGCACGGACACCAACGCGGGTGCCCGCGTCGATCTCGAAGTCTCTTTGGTCTCTCGCGTTGCTTCAACGAGGGCTGATGGCATGACGCATCCCTTCAGAGTGATGTACGACACTCAGTCAATCACGTAATTGACAGACAGTGCAAGAGCAGTCTTTTTCATAAAGTTGAAATATGTGAAGGAAAGTAAAAAACATACCTAAATGTTTGGAAGTTACTAGCTGTCAATTATCCGTGGTTGTGGCTGGTGGGTCGGTGAGCCGTGACGCCCGAGAGCTCATCGACGAGCGCGAGTCGTTCTCGCACATGGTGGGTGACGTTCTCTACCATCTGTTCGCAGGCGAGGAGCGCCTCTAGTTCGATCGAGAAGATAGTTTGCCGGAGGTTCGCTTGCCGATTCGGGCCGCGGACACGAGTCCCTATCTTGTAAGGCTGCCGGTTCAAACACTGAAGTCGCGCCGCATGTAGCCCCGGCTGCCCGCTAGCTGCGATGCAGCAACACTCCAGCGTCGACTAATTGGCATTGCGGCCATGCCGATTCGTCGATCTTGAGTGGATGCTCTGAAATCTGGAGGGACTTCGTCACGCCTACCAGTACGAAGCCCTTGGCCTCCCAGTAGTGTGTCGCGGGAACCCGGCGGTTCGCGGCTGGTGGAAGAGGGCACCGTCCCATCGAGCGTAATCTTCTCGACCTCGGTCAGGTGACGCGTATCCCAGCTGGAGCGCATCGTCTCACGGAGACGATCGGATTGTGTTGCAGTGCAATAACTGTACGGGGCGTTCAGGGCCGAGGCAATCCCATCAAACGATTACCTCCGCAGACCTATTTGCTCAACCGTGCCGGGAGCGCGTGAGGCACCCAAAGCTACAGCCTCGGCATCCGACTTCTTCGTGCCGACGGAGAGCGCGGAGGTGGTGTCGGCGAAGAACCGGTCCGGGAGGCCATGACGGATTCGAGCTACCACGGGGAGCGCCCCGGTGGCTTTCATTTTGTCCTCGATCGATGCTCAGTTCGAACCGGATCGACTGTCGGCCAAGCCGACCGGGTCCGTCTGACCGCGCAGAACATGTCTGCATCGAGGCGCGCAATGTCCACACCCGGGTCGGGGTGAAACCAGTGCTCGTGAAGACTCCGGTCGACATCACCTCGCCCTCAACTGGTCGCAGTCGACGCGCTGCCACGGCGGCACGCCCCACGATTCGTATCGAGGCGCGGGGCTCGCAGTGTGCCCGCGTTCGGTTGCCGGTCACCCGCGCCGGGGATGGATGGGACGTGCGGGTCGATTTCGATCGGGTCATGTCCTCATGCAGCCGACCCTGCTCGGCTGGCTGCGTCGCCCGATCATCCGGAATCTACGCGGGGTGCCTCGCCTGCCGATGCCCCACCGTGCTYGGTTCGAACAAYCCGCGTAGTGGATGTTGCCCTCGAACCGATGCCGTGGCTGGCCGGGGTGCTGGAAGGCCGGGTGCCCGATGTCACGCTCACGCGGACAGTGAGCCAGACGCCCTGGTTGATTCGCACGGCGTAACCGCMGCGACGGGTGCGCAGAACGAATCCCCGGTGGCCGGACTGCGAGCGCGCCCGGCCCGCAGTGCCCTTGGCGCTTCGGCTGAATCGTGGAGATCGCCGATCGTTACTGTCAGATAGAAGTCCTCTCTATAAGTCAGACAGTTAATCGGCTGACTATTGCATCAGTGTCAACGATGGTCTAACTTGACAGTGGTAGAGCTCACAGTCGATTTCGAGCGTCATGCCTCGGAGTTGCCGTTGCTAGGAGAGAGTCCATTGAGTGATGAGATCGTTGAGCCGCTCGGCTCAGGCGAACCGGCAGGGCATGCGAAGACGCCGAAGAAGGCCGCCGCGAGCGGGTGGGTCGGCTCGGTGCTCGAGTACTACGACTTCTTTATCTACGCACAAGCCGCCGCGCTGGTGTTTCCCACGCTCTTCTTCCCGGGGGCGGATCCGACGGTTGCGATCGTTGCGTCCTTCGCCACATACGGCGTCGGCTATGTGGCGCGGCCGATAGGTGGATTCGTTCTCGGTCACTGGGGCGATAAGCATGGACGGAAGAATGTCCTCGTTCTCTGCATGCTCATCATCGGAGTTGCAACGTTCTGTGTCGGGCTGATTCCGTCCTACCATTCCATCGGCGTCTGGGCTCCGGCCCTCTTGGTCGTCTTGCGCTTGGTTCAAGGCTTCGCCGTCGGTGGGGAGATCTCCGGGGCGAGCGCGATGATCATGGAGCACGCGCCATTCGGAAGGCGCGGCTACTACACGAGCTTCACGATGCAGGGCGTCGCGGTCGGCCAGATTCTCGCGGCGGCGGCATTCTTGCCGATGGCCACGTGGCTTCCGGATGAAGCCTTCCACTCATGGGGTTGGCGGATCCCGTTCCTGCTGAGTGCGGTCGTGGTCCTCATTGGTCTTATTATTCGACGCAGGGTGAACGAGACGCCGGCATTCCTCGAGGAGCGGGATGGTGACAACACGCCGCCCTCACCTATTGTGGAGGCCGTTCGCAGCAACGGCGCCGACATGGTGCGCGTGTTCATCATGATGCTGCTTACCATCATTCCTGTAGTTATGTTGGTGTTCGGCGCAACCTTCGCGACGAACAAGGCTTATGGCAATGGGTTCACTCCGGCGAACCTCCTCTGGCTCTCGCTGATTGGCAATGCGGTGGCCGCGCTGCTCGTCCCAGCGGCCGGTGCCCTGTCTGACAAGATCGGCAGGCGGCCGTGTCTGATCTTCGGCATGCTCAGCTCTACGGCCCTGTGTTTCGGCTATCTGTACTTCATCAGTGTTCATAACGTCGTTCTTATGTTCGTGTTCGGACTCCTCGCATACGGTGTGGCCTTTCAGGGGTTCCAAGGAGTCTTCCCGAGCTCCTTCCAGGAACAGTTCCCGACCCGGTCCCGTGTCACCGGATTCGCAATCCCGCAAAACCTCGCAGGCATGGCCACAGCGATCATGCCGACCGTGTTCGCCGTCATCGCTCCCCCCGGCGCGAATGTGCCGGTGATCGTCGGGTCGGTCGTTTTCGGTATCGGCGTAGTCGCAGCCATCGCCGCCTACTTCACGCGGGAGACCTACCGGGTGCATATGGACGACCTGGGTCGGAAGGATGCACCGGAGGTGCCGCGTGACGAGTACGAGCGGCGCCGGCACCGTCGATTAGCCGCCACATAACGGATACGAAGCGACAACCTCGCAGGTGACGACCAGGAGCCCGCCGTCGAACATGGACGGCGGGCTCCGGTCGTCACGATGGCGGCCGGAGCACTGGTATCAAACCCGTCGAGGGGTGCTCGATGATCGAATGTGGAAAAGAAATTTGATGGATCGCGATCTCAAAGCCCTCAAACTCCGCTCACCGAAGGACATCCTGCCGCAGCGACTGGCGCTGGCCCGACAGCACCAGCTCAGCCACCTCGCCTTCCTGGAACTGTTTGGGCCGACGAAGTGTCACGCCGCGAATCGCGTTCGGCACTAATACGTTCGGCGAAGGCCGGGTTGAATTCGAACATGCGGATCGACACCTGAAACGCACTCGACGACCTGCACTACGACGGGCGTTGTCGGATCTGGTCTCGTTGCGCTTCGCCGACGCCGGCCACTGCAGGCTGGTCCTCGGCGCGTGGGCGTCGGCAAAACACACCTGGCCACCGCATTGGCCAGATCGCGCTCCGGCAACGACGCAGCGTGCTCATCGGAATTCTGGCATGGGCCCGCTGCATCGGGGTGTAATCGGCTGCGAAGTCCAGTGGCCCGATTCACGTAGGAGCAGCTCGCGGGTGCCGGAGGTAGCTGAAGGAGTATGAAACTGTTGTGTAGGGGTCCCGCCGGCGCGGATGGCTCTCGCGTGGGTGCTGGTGCGCCCGGGATCACGGGCACCCTTCGTGGGGCCGCGTACCGAACACGATCTCGACGACGCTGCGGCGGCGCTTGAATTGAGTCTCGATGCCGTCATCACGTCTCGATACGATATTCCCGGGGTATCGGACAGCGCCCGAGGGCTACGCCTGGTAGAAGCGACCAGTGAAGCCGGCTTGATGATTCAAGCCGGCTTCCTGTTTTCTGTCGTTTCTGCGCGCCGTACGTCGGTCTAGATTCGATAGTCCTTGAGCAGGGATCGGCCGATGATCATCTTCTGGATGTCCGAGGTGCCCTCGCCGATCAGCATGAACGCCGCTTCGCGGTACAGTCGCTCGATCTCGTACTCCTTGGAGTAGCCGTAGCCGCCGTGGATGCGGAACGAGTCCTGAACGACCTCGTTGCAGTACTCGCTGGCGATCATCTTCGCCATTCCCGCCTCGACGTCCATGCGCTCGCCGGCGTCCTTGAGCCGGGCGGCACGGACCACCATGGAGTGCGCGGTCTCCACTTTGGTGGCCATCTCCGCGATCCGGAACAGGATCGCCTGATGCTGCGCGATCGGCTTTCCGAACGTCTCGCGCTGCTGCGCGTACCGGATGCCGAGCTCGAATGCGCGATTCGCGATGCCGACGGCCCGGGCGCCCACGTTGACGCGCCCGACCTCGACGCCGTCCATCATCTGGTAGAAGCCGTTGCCGGGGGTGCCCCCGAGGACCTGGTCGGCGGAGATCCGGTGGTTGTCGAGGATCATCTCCGTGGTGTCGATGCCCTTGTAGCCCATCTTGTCGATCTTGCCGGGGATGGTGACCCCCTGGGCCGTCTCGCCGAAGCCGGACTCCTTTTCCACAAGGAAGGTGGTCATGTTCTTGTAGACCGACTCGGAGCCCTCGTCGGTCTTGCAGAGCACTGCCACCAGGGTGGAGGATCCGCCGTTGGTCAGCCACATCTTCTGGCCGGTGATCTCGTAGCCGTCGGCGGTCCTGGTGGCCTTGGTGGTGATGGCCGAGACGTCCGAGCCGAGCCCGGGCTCCGACATCGAGAAGGCGCCGCGCACCTCGCCGGTGGCCATGCGCGGCAGGTACTCGAGCTTCTGCTCCTCCGTGCCGTGCTGGTTGAGCATGTGGGCCACGATGAAGTGTGTGTTGATCACGCCGGACACGCTCATCCAGCCGCGGGCGATCTCCTCGACCACCAGGGCGTAGGTGAGCAGCGACTCCCCGAGACCGCCATACTCCTCGGGAATCATCAGGCCGAAGATGCCGAGCTCCTTGAGGCCCTCGACGATCTCCGTCGGGTACTCGTCGGCGTGTTCGAGTTCGGTGGCGACCGGGATGATCTTCTTGTCCACGAATTGCCGGACAACGGCCAGGATCTCGTCCTGCTCGGCGGTCAGGCCCTCGGTGCGCACGAGACGTCTCATGATGTCGATCGAACTCCTCTGCGATAAGTCTGTGATGACAGCGTGACTGGATAAGTCTGTGATGACAGCTTGACTGAAAGCTAGCTGTCAGACATATTACATACATGTCTAATGCAGTGGTAGTCGTCACAGGGGCCGGGCGCGGCATCGGGGAGTGCGTCGCGCGCTCGCTCGCCAAGGAAGGTGCGAAGGTCGTCCTGTCGGGCCGCACCGTGTCCGCGCTCGAGAGTGTGCGGGACGCGATCGAGGCAGATGGGGGGACCGCGCTGGTCCGTCCCACCGATGTCATGGATCCCGAGTCCATCGCGGGCCTCTTCGATGACACCGAGAAGGCCTTCGGGAAGCTCGACGTGCTGGTCAACAACGCCGGAATCGCCACCCAGACCAACATGGTCGACCTGGACGAGGCGGAATGGGATCGGATCTTCAACACCAACGTCCGTGGCCTTTTCCTCAGCAGCCGTGAGGCCGGGCGACGGTTCCGGGATGCGGGTGCCGGTCGCGCGATCAACATCGCCTCGGTGTTCGGCCTGGTCGGCCGCCCCGGCTTCTCGGCGTACTGCGCGTCGAAGGGAGCGGTCATCAACTTCACCCGCTCGGTCGCGGCCGAGTGGGCCCGCTTCGGTGCCCAGATGAATGCGGTGGCGCCTGGCTACATCGCCACGGATATCAACGCGGAGATGCGGGCGGACGAGGCGGCGTACAAGAAGGTGCTGCGTGGAATCCCCGCATACCGGATGGGTACACCGGAGGAACTGGCGAACGTCGTCACCTACCTGGCACTGAACGCGCCGGACTTCCTCACCGGCCAGACCATCGCCGTCGACGGCGGAGAGTCGAGCGTCTAGGCGATGACGAACACCACGGTAGAAGCAGTCATCTGCGAACCGGTCCGCACTCCCGTCGGTCGGTACGGGGGGATCTTCAAGGACGTGCCGGTCACCACCCTGGCCTCGACGGTGATCTCCGGGCTGGCCGAGCGCACCGGCCTGGCCGGTGCGGATGTCGACGACGTCATCTTCGGTCAGGGCTACGCCAACGGTGAGGCCGCGGCCATCGGACGGATCGCGGCGCTGGACGCCGGCCTCGATGTCACGGTGCCGGGGCTGCAGATCGACCGCCGTTGCGGTTCGGGTCTGCAGGCCGTGCTGTACGCCTGCATGCAGGTCGCCACCGGTGGTTCGGACCTGGTCCTGGCGGGAGGGGCCGAGAGCATGAGTCAGGCCGAGTACTACATCCCGAACGGTCGCTGGAACGCCGGTGGGCAGCCGAAGCTGCTGGACCGCCTCGCGGCCCCGCGCCGGAACTCGGGCGGCTCGCGGTATCCGGTCGAGGGCGGGATGATCGAGACCGCGGAGAACGTCGGACGCGAGTACGGCATTACGCGCGAGCAGCAGGACGCCTGGGCTGCGCGATCGCAGCAACGGGCGGGTGCCGCCATGGCGGCGGGGTTGTTCGATGATGAGACGATTCCGGTCTCGGTGCCGCAGCGCAAGGGTGATCCGCTGGTGGTGACGCGGGACGAGCACCCCCGCCCGGACACCACCGTCGAGTCGCTGGCGCGGCTCGAGCCGATGATGGCCGCCACGCTCCCGGGGGCTACGGTGACCGCCGGCAACTCGAGCGGGCAGAATGACGCCGCCGCCGTGGCGATCGTGACGACGCGGGCGAAGGCCGAGCAGCTGGGCCTGAAGCCGTTCGCCCGCCTCGTCAGCTGGTCACTCGCGGGCGTGGAGCCGAACCGTATGGGGATCGGTCCGGTCCCGGCGGCAGAGCGCGCGCTGGCGCGGGCCTCGCTGTCCTGGTCGGACATGGACCTGATCGAGCTGAACGAGGCCTTCGCCGCGCAGGTCCTCGGCTGTTTCCGGGGTTGGGGGCTGACCGACGCGGACCTGGACCGGGTCAACGTGAACGGTTCGGGCATCTCCCTCGGCCACCCGATCGGCGCGACCGGGGGCCGGATCCTGGCGAACCTGCTCCGCGAGATGGACCGCCGCGGTGCGCGGTACGGGCTGGAAACCATGTGCATCGGTGGAGGCCAGGGCCTCGCCGCAATCTTCGAACGAGTGGGATGAAACAGATGAAGATCCTCTACCTCAGCATGTCCCGCGAGGAGTACTCGCCGAACTACTTCCCCTACCTGAGGTCGTACATCGACCAGGTGAAATCGCCAGGCACCCAGGTCGAGCTGCGCGGCACCCGGGTGGGGCGGATTGACAGCTTCCGATTCTTCGAGGTCCTCGACTGGGTGTCCATCATGGACTCCGCGATCGAGGCCCAACAGGACGGCTTCGACGCGATTGCGATCGGCAACATCCTCGACCCTGCGCTGCGCGAGGCGCGGTCCATGGTCGACATCCCGGTCCTCGGGCTGGGGGAGACCTCGATGCTCACCTCCTGCATGATGGGCAGCCAGTTCTCCCTGGTCGGCGTGAACCCCTACTTCGGCGGCCGGTTCGAGGAGAACGTGGCCAAGTACGGTCTGCGTGAGCGGCTGGCGAGCATCGAGTGCATGGGGCTGACGCCGCATGAGCTGGATGCCTGCTTCTCCGATCCGGACGGCCGGCAGAAGGCGATCGACTCGTTCACCGCCGCCGCCCGCGCCTCGTTGGACAAGGGTGCCGAAGTGGTGATTCCCGCCGGCGGGCGGTTGACCGCGTTCCTGAACGCGGTGAACATCCGCGAGGTCGACGGTGCCCCGCTGCTGGACGGCACCGTCTCCCTGGTCGCAGCGGTCGAGGCGGCGGTGCGAGTGCACCGCCAGTCCGGCTCGTTCGTGAGCCGTCGTCGGCTGTACGCCCGTGCCCCCGAGGCCTCCATCCGACAGGCCGGCGCGGAATACGCGGAGGGCTACCACGTGCCGGCCCTGGCGCGGCTCGCCGCAGGCGACACCAGCAACTGACCCCTATTTCGAGGTAAGGGACGAGAACACCAATGAAACCCGAATACCCCCTGAGCAAGCATGAGAGCTTCATCTCCAATCTGGATCGGCTGCGGGAGACTTCCTCTGCCGCCGCGGACGCGTTCCGCGCGCTGCGCGTGGCCCAGGACGCCCACGGGCCGCTGGAACCCGGGCAGCGTGAGCTCAGCCTGTTGGTCGGTTTCGCCGTGACCCGCAACGAGGGCGGCTTCCGCGTGCACTGCAACCGCGCGCGGGACGCGGGCGTGCCCGTCGAGGCGATCGAGCAGGCGGTGATCCTGATGCTGGGCACCAGCCTTGGCCTGGTGCCGGTGGTGGAGGCCCTGAGCTGGGCGCACGACGAGCTCCGTTGAGCAATTGTTAGACATTAGACTTGTTCAATATTTGGCAGTGTGTGCACCGTCCGCGGGTGTGAGACCGGCGCGCCGCAACCCGTAGCCGCCCATATGACGAGGAGAGACATTTTCATGGCAGAGAACAACGAGACCCGTACTGCTTTGGTGGTCGGCGCCGGTTCCGGCATCGGACGTGCCACCGCGCTGGAGTTGGCGGGCTCGGGTGTGTGCGTGGTCGCCGCGGATCTGAATGCCGATGCGGTGGCGGCGCTTTCCGACGAGCACGAGAACATCGTTGACCTGGGCGAGTCCTGGAATGCCACCCGGCACGAGGACTGCGACCGGCTGGTCGCCGCGGCGGTGGTGCGGGTCGGGCATCTCGACACCGTGATCTCGACCGTCGGTTGGACCGCGATCACCAAGTTCCTCGACGAGACGCCCGAGTACTGGCAGCGGATCATCGACGTCAATCTGATGTCGGCGATCTACCTCTCGGCCGCCGCGGCGCGGGCCATGCGAGAGCGCGGCGGCAGCATCGTGCTGACCTCGTCCGAGGCCGGTACCGTCGGCACCTCCGGGGAGGCGGTGTACTCCGCGGCCAAGGCCGCGGTGATCGGCCTGGTGAAGTCGCTGGCCCGCGAGTGGGCCCGCTACGGAATCCGGGTCAACGCCGTCGCGCCCGGCATCACTTCGACGCCGCTGCTGGTGGAGCAGGGCATCGCCGGCGGCGACGATGCCCAGGGCGACGGCGACGCCGTGCTGAACAGCATCCTGCGGGGCGTTCCGATGCGCCGCCTGGGCGAGCCGTCCGAGATCGCGGACGCGATCGCCTACCTCGCCGGCGACGGCGCCAGCTACATCACCGGCCAGACGCTGTGCGTCGGCGGTGGGTTGACCATGGGCTCGTAGAGCCGGCCCATACCTTCGATCAAGCGCATCACCCGCGCTCGTCACAACAACACCGAGAGGCATCCATGGACATGCGAGGCAAGACCGTCCTGATCACCGGCGGATCCCGCGGAATGGGCCAGCAGCTCGCCCTGAAGCTGGGTGCGAAGGGCGCGAACGTCGTGGTCAACTACCGTCGCGACGACGAGTCGGCGCAGAAGACCGTCGCCGAGATCGAGGCGGTCGGCGGCACCGCGTTGGCGCTCAAGGCCGACATCTCCGACACCGAATCGGTACAGCAGTTGGTGGACGCCGCCGTCGAGCGGTTCGGCCGCCTGGACGTGGTAGTGGCCAACGCCGCAGCCAGCGCGTTCAAACCGTTGATGGACATCCGCGCGCACCACATCGAGAAGACCATGGGCATCACCATCCAGGGATTCCTGGATCTGGTCCGTATCTCGCTGCCGCACATGCGGAACGGGGGCCGGGTGCTCGCGGTGAGCGGCTGGGACAGCTTCCGGGCGCTGCCGCTGCACGGCCTGCTCGGCGCGGCCAAGGCGGGCATGGAGTCCATTGTCCGGAACCTGGCCGTGGAGCTCGCCGGTGACGGCGTGACCGCGGTGGGAGTGTGCCCCGGCCCGATCGATACCGATTCGTTCCGGCTGTACGCCGGCGATTCCTGGGACGACTACGCGAAGAACTGGCTGACCCAGACCCCCTCGGGCGCCTACGCGACCCCGTCAGAGGTGGCCGAAGTGATGGCCTTCCTGTGCTCGCCGGAGAGTGTTGCGATCAATGGCCAGACCATCGTGGTCGACGGTGGCCTGTCGGTGGCCACCATGCCAATCGGATTCGGGCAGAACTGAATATGAGCGCACAATCGTCGGCCGTCGCTCAGACCGTGGTGCAGTTGATGAGCCAGGTCCAGCGACGACCCGGCCACGAGATCGCGGTGGAGGAGGCGACCGGTCAGCGGTCGCTCACGATCGAGCAGCTAGTCGCCGCCTCCAACCGGCTCGCGAACGCCTTCATCGGTCTCGGCCTGCGGCCCGGCGGGCGGGTGGCATGGGTCTCCGAGAACCACATCGAGTATGTAGTCCTGGAGTTCGCCCTGCTCAAGGCGGGCCTGGTCAAGGTGCCGCTGAACAATCGTTTCGCCCCGAACGAGCTGCGGCGGTGCGTGGACCTCGCCGACGTCGGGCTGGTCGTTGCGGATCCGTCCTCGGCCGAGGTGCTCGACGGCGTGCTCGCAGGCTCCGCGGTGCACAAGGTGGTCATCGGCGCACGAGACGGGTGGACCTCCTTCGACCAACTGGTCGCCGGTGGGGCATCCGGGCCGGTGCAGGCGGCCACCGGGCCCGACGACCTCTATCACATCCGCTTCAGCTCGGGCTCGACAGGAAAGCCCAAGGGCATCCCGATCACGCATCGCGGGGCTCGCGCGGCGATCCTCGGCAACACCTGGGTGATGAGCACCAGTGCGCCCAGCGCATCGCCGCGCACCCTGCAGGTGGCGCCGCTGGTATACGCCGGCGGTTGGAGTGTGTTGCCGACGCTGCTGTGCGGCGGCACCAACGTGGTGATGACCAGGTTCGATCCTGAGCAGATGCTCGACGTGATCGTCGATCGCGGAATCACCTGGATGTTCGCGGTGCCCACGATGTTGCGGCGGCTTTCCGAGATCACGGGCCTCGAACGGCTTCGCACCTCGTCGCTGGGCTGCCTGATGCTCGCCGGTGAGCCCGCCGCGCTGCCTGCGCTCGAGGTGCTCACCGAGTACACCGATGCGATGATCAACTGCTGGGGGCAGACGGAGGCCCCGGCGTCGACCACGCTGCTCACCCGTGCCGAGATGCGCGACCGATCGCTGTGGTCCTCGATCGGCCGGCCGGTGCCGGGCGTCGAGTTCTCCGTGTACGCCGACGGTGCCGTCCAGGACCGGCCGGAGCCGGGGGTCGACGGCGAGCTGGTGATCCGCACCGCGAGCGTGGCACCGACCCTGCTGGGCGGCGAGGTGGAGCATGCCGATCGGACCCTGCCGGACGGCTGGTGGCGGAC
>NZ_JBFUGT010000199.1:0-11957 GCF_056402775.1 Rhodococcus sp. P3_B8 | reverse complement strand
ATGCCGATCGGACCGATCATGGTGCCGTTGAGGAACTGCTTGACCACCGGCTCCTCACTGGTGAGCAGCACCTCCCGCGGACCGAACATCACCAGATGCCGGCGGAACAACATGCCGATGTTGTCCGGCACCGTCCGCGCGAGATTGATGTTGTGCGAAACGATCAGGATCGTCGCGTCGATCTCGGCGTTGATGTCGATCAACGTCTGCGAGATGTAGGTGGTTCGCACCGGGTCCAGGCCGGAGTCCGGCTCGTCGACGAGGATGATCTGCGGGTCCAGCACCAGGGCCCGGGCCAGGCCCGCGCGCTTGCGCATACCGCCGGAGATCTCGCCGGGCAGCTTGTCCTCGGCCCCGAGCAGGCCGACGAGCTCCATCTTCTCCATGACGATCTTGCGGACTTCGGATTCGGACTTCTTGGTGTGCTCGCGCAGCGGGAACGCCACGTTGTCGAACAGGTTCATCGAGCCGAACAGGGCGCCGTCCTGGAACAGCACACCGAACAGCTTGCGGATCTCGTAGAGCTCCTTGCTGGAGCACTCGAGAATGTTGGTGCCGTCGATCACGATCGAGCCCTGCTCCGGGCGGAGCAAACCGATCAGCGACTTCAAAAACACCGACTTACCCGTACCCGACGGCCCGAGCAACGCACTGACCTCACCGGCGGGAAGGGTCAACGTGACGTCCTGCCAGATCCTCTGCGAGCCGAACGACTTGGTCAGTCCCTCGACGGATACCTCGACTCCCACCATTACCTCCGCGACCGTTCGATGCACTCACCCCGTGTGGGTTGGGTCACTCTATCGCATCGACGTGTTACCTGTGACAAGGGATGCTACTCATGAGTAAGGAAGCATGCCAACAGCGGGTCCCACTATGCAAAACAACGCGTCTGAACTGGGATAACGGTAGCGAAATTTCTGGTCGCGCGTCCAGCTTTCGGCCAGGAAACTCGACACTCCGAAGACGTCCGCGGACACAAAAAGAGGGTCACTCCCCACGGATGGGGAGTGACCCTCTTCGTCTGCTCGGTGAGCAGCGCGGGAGAGACCGTCTTACTTGACGGTGATCTTCGCGCCGGCAGCCTCGAGCTTTTCCTTGGCGGCGTCGGCCGCGTCCTTGGCAACCTTCTCCAGGATCGCCTTCGGAGCACCCTCGACGAGGTCCTTGGCTTCCTTCAGGCCGAGGCCGGAAACGACCTCACGGACGACCTTGATGACCTGGATCTTCTTGTCGCCGGCCGACTCGAGGACGACGTCGAACTCGTCCTGCTCCTCAGCAGCCTCGGCAGCAGCCGGCGCTCCGCCTGCAGCGGCAACGGCGACCGGGGCAGCGGCGGTGACCTCGAAGGTCTCCTCGAATGCCTTCACGAACTCCGAGAGCTCGAGGAGGGTGAGCTCCTTGAACTGGTCCAACAACTCTTCGGTGCTGAGCTTCGCCATTGTGGCGGTCCTTCCTGTAAGTCCCATGTCGCTGATCCGCGACCGGGCGGGGTTATAGCAGTGATGCGCGGGTGCGGATCAGCTTTCGGCTGCAGCCTCGGCGGGAGCTTCGGCGGGAGCTTCGGCAGCTCCGCCTTCTGCGGCCTTCTTTTCCTGCAGTGCAGCAGCCAGTCGGGCCACCTGCGAAGCAGGAGCGTTGAACAGGCCTGCGGCCTTTGCCAAGTTGCCCTTCATCGCGCCGGCAAGCTTGGCCAACAGGATCTCGCGGGACTCGAGGTCCGCGATCTTGTTGACCTGGTCCACGGACAGCGCAGCGCCGTCCATGTAGCCGCCCTTGATGATGAGCGCCTTGTTGTCCTTAGCGAAGTTCTTCAGAGCCTTCGCAGCATCGACGGGCTCGCCCTTGATGAATGCAATGGCGGTCGGACCGACGAAAAGGTCATCAAGGCCCTCGACGCCCGCTTCAGCAGCGGCACGCTTGACCAGGGTGTTCTTGGCGACGGAGTAGGTGGCACCTTCTCCGAGAGCGCGTCGCAGTGTCGTGATGTTGCCCACCGTCAGACCACGGTATTCCGTGATCACAGCAGCGGTCGAACCCTTGAACTGCTCGGTGATCTCCGCAACCGCGGAAACCTTCTCAGGCTTTGCCATACTTCGCCTCCTCTCATGACAGTCGTTATCCCACTTCGGAACCGCTGCGCACCGCCGGAATCCCGGAGCACACAATCCACGACATGCAAAACGCCCCGGTGCAGGGCACACGGGGCGTGAAAGGAAACGACACGGTCAGGGCGCGAGCCCACAACCGATACGCATCCCCCTACCTCGTCCTCCTGCGTGGGCCGCCGGACATTCCCGGACTTTCAATCACACCCTTGCGGGAGTGATCACCAACGGTCTTGGGTAGAACATGATTTGGGGTGAAGTTCAAATACTGCATTGAACTCCGCAGGAAAGATTACGGCATGGCCTGCATAACCGCCAAATCGCGGCGGGACTCCACCCATCGCAGTGACCAGCATCACTCGGCATGCGGTGTGTGGTCCATCAGACTGAAGCAGCGTCCATTTACCTGTTACGCGACGTTACATATATGAGCTAGCTTTTCCTCATGACAATCCTCGAAGCCCGGGCCGTCGTGACCGGATCCCGGACACGACGCTTCCTCGCGCTCGCCGTGATCTGCCTGGCCGAACTGCTGGTCGTGCTCGACAACACCATCGTCAACGTCGCTCTCCCGTCGATCGGTGTCGAACTCCGCACCAGTGTCAGCGGCTTGCAGTGGGTCGTCGACGCCTACACGCTGACGTTCGCAGGCCTGCTCCTGGCGTTCGGCAACCTCGGCGACCGCTACGGTCGTCGACGCGTCATGGTCATCGGTCTGATCGGCGTCGCCGTCATGTCGATCGCCGGCGCCAACGCCGAGAGTCTGGGGGAGGTCATCGCGGCCCGCGCGGCGATGGGTGTCTTCGCGGCCGCAGTCTTCCCCGCGACCCTCGCCCTCGTCATCAACATCTTCACCGACGTGCGGGAACGGGCGCTGGCCATCGCCGCCTGGACCGCGATGGCCGGATTCGCGATCGCCATCGGGCCGATGGCCGGCGGGTGGCTGCTCGAGCATTTCAGCTGGCACTCCGTCTTCTGGATCAACGTGCCGATCGCGGTGGTCGCGGCAGCAGCGACGCTGCTCCTGGTGCCGGAGTCACGCGCCTCCGTCATCGGACGCATGGACCTCGTCGGAATCGCCGCCTCGATCACCGGAATCACCGTCCTCGTGTGGGCCATCATCGAGGCCCCTCACCACGGGTGGACGTCGTTCGTCACCGTCGGCGCCGTCGCCGTCTCGATCGCGGTCCTGGTCGGATTCGTCCGCTGGGAGCTGCGCACCGAGCACCCGGTCCTCGACCTGCGGCTGTTCCGCAACCGCAGGTTCTCCCTGCCCGCCCTCGCGATCGCCATCGGGTACTTCTCGATGTTCGGCTTCCTGTTCCTCATCACGCAGTACTTCCAGGGAGTCCGGGAGTACACGCCGTTCGAGTTCGGTGTCGCGTCGCTGCCGTTCGCGGTGTCGGTGGCGGTCGGCGCCCCCGTCGCCACACTTCTGGCCCAGCGGATCGGGACGACCCCGGTCATCGTGTTCGGCCTCCTCCTCACCGGTGTCGGGCTGTACCTCGGCGGTCAGGTGGCCGTCGACAGCAGCTACCTGACGGATGTGCTTCCGTCGATGGTGTCGATGGCGCTCGGCTTGGCCATCGTGCAGGGGCCCGCCACCGAGTCGATCATGGCATCGCTGCCTCTCGACGAGGCGGGAGCAGGCTCCGCCGTGAACGACACGACGAGGGAAATCGGTGGAACGCTCGGTGTCGCCGTGCTCGGATCGATTGTCGCGTCGTACTACGCGACGACGATGAGTCCGCTGCTCGACCGGATTCCGGCCGCATTGATGGACGACGACGAGAAGGGCTTCGCGCGTGCGACGGTCCTGAGTGTGCTCGAGATCCGGAAACGGGAGATCCCGCCGTTCCTCGAACAGCAGCGTGAGAATCTCATCCTCACCATGAAGACGACGGTGCTGCAGGGGTCGCACACTGCGTCGCTCGTCGCGGCGGGCGCCGTGGTGGTCTGCGCGGTCGTCGTCGCGATCTTCATGCCCTGGGCGCCGGCACGCACCGATTCCGTGATGCTGGCGTGGCGGAAGAAGTCCGAATCGGAAACCGGCGACGAAGACTGACCCCGGAAAAAGCAGTTCGGCCGGTACGGAAGATTTCCGTACCGGCCGAACTGTGTGAAGCGTGACTTACGCGTCGGCATCCTCGAGAAGGTTGCGGGTGCGGTTCGGGTCCACCGGGATGCCCGGGCCGGTGGTGGTCGAAACGGTGACCTTCTTGACATAGCGGCCCTTCGCGGAGGACGGCTTCGCACGCAGGATCTCGTCCAGCGCGGCGCCGTAGTTCTCCACCAGCTTGGCGTCGTCAAACGATGCCTTGCCGATCACGAAGTGCAGGTTGGCCTGCTTGTCGACGCGGAAGTTGATCTTTCCGCCCTTGATGTCCGCGACAGCCTTCGTGACGTCAGCCGTCACGGTGCCGGTCTTCGGGTTCGGCATCAGGCCACGCGGTCCGAGGACGCGGGCGATGCGGCCGACCTTGGCCATCTGATCGGGAGTCGCGATGGCGGCGTCGAAATCGAGCCATCCACCCTGGATCCGCTCGATGAGGTCCTCGGCACCGACGGCGTCGGCTCCAGCTGCCTCGGCCTCGGCGGCCTTCTCTCCGACTGCGAACACGATGACGCGGGCGGTCTTACCGGTGCCGTGCGGCAGGTTGACCGTGCCGCGGACCATCTGGTCCGCCTTGCGGGGGTCGACGCCCAGACGGACGGCAACCTCGACGGTCGCGTCCATCTTGCTCGACGACGTCTCCTTCGCCAGCTTCGCAGCCTGCAGCGGGCTGTACAGCTTGTCGAAGTCGATCTTCTCAGCGGCGGCGAGATACGCCTTGCTGCGCTTTGCCATTTCTTCTGTCCTAACTTCTCACCGCAGTGTGTGTCTTGTCTGCGATGGTGAATGGTTCAGTAGTGGTCTGGGCCTGGCCGGCCCTCCCACGCTTTCTTCGACGGCGGTGCCGTCAGTCGATCTTCGACGGCGGTGCCGCCGATCGATCAGGGCTGACTCAGCCGTCGACCGTGATACCCATCGAGCGTGCGGTGCCGGCGATGATCTTCGCGGCCTGCTCGATGTCGTTCGCGTTGAGGTCTTCCTGCTTGGTCTTCGCGATCTCGCGCACCTGATCCATGGTCACGGAAGCGACCTTGGTCTTGTGCGGCTCGCCGGAGCCCTTCTGCACGCCTGCAGCCTTGAGCAGCAGCTTGGCAGCCGGAGGGGTCTTCAGCTTGAAATCGAAGGTCCGGTCTTCGTAGACCGAGATCTCGACCGGCACCACGTTGCCGCGCTGGGACTCAGTCGCCGCGTTGTAGGCCTTGCAGAATTCCATGATGTTCACGCCGTGCTGACCAAGCGCGGGACCCACGGGCGGTGCAGGGTTAGCCTGACCGGCCTGGATCTGAAGCTTGATGAGCCCTGCGAGCTTCTTCTTCTTGGGGGGCATCTCGATTTCCTAATTCTTGCTGGGTGTGTTTCTTGCTACTGCAGTGCAAGTATGTGGCGCTAGATCTTCGCGACCTGCGTGAAGGACAACTCGACCGGGGTCTCGCGACCGAAGATCGAGACCAGGACCTTGAGCTTCTGCTGCTCGGCGTTGACCTCGCTGATGCTGGCGGGCAGCGTGGCGAACGGGCCGTCCATGACGGTGACCGACTCGCCGACCTCGAAGTCGACCTCGATGAGCGGCTTTGCGAAGCTTTCTCCGCCGGTCTCGCCCGCCGAGACGGTTGCCGCGGCGGCCTGCTTCTTCTGCTCCTGCTGCGGGAGCAGGAACTTGATGACCTCGTTGAGGGTCAGCGGGGACGGGCGCGACGTCGCACCGACGAATCCGGTGACGCCGGGCGTGTTGCGCACAGCTCCCCAGGACTCGTCGTTGAGATCCATGCGGACCAGGATGTAGCCGGGCAGAACCTTGCGGTTGACCTGCTTGCGCTGACCGTTCTTGATCTCGGTGACCTCTTCGGTGGGAACTTCCACCTGGAAGATGTAATCGCCGACGTCGAGGTTCTGGACACGGGTCTCGAGGTTGGCCTTGACCTTGTTCTCGTAACCCGCGTAGGAGTGGATGACGTACCAGTCACCGGGTGCGCGGCGCAGAGCGGCCTTGAGTTCCGCAACGGGGTCCTCGGGCTCTTCGGCCGTCACAGCCTCGTCGGCGGGCGCAGCCT
Organism: Rhodococcus sp. P3_B8; assembly: GCF_056402775.1. NCBI lineage: Bacteria > Bacillati > Actinomycetota > Actinomycetes > Mycobacteriales > Nocardiaceae > Rhodococcus > Rhodococcus sp. P3_B8. The sequence goes on along the minus strand of NZ_JBFUGT010000199.1, from coordinate 5,685 downwards.
CGTCGGCGGTCACAGCCTCTTCTTCGGCGGTCACCTCGTCCTCGACGATCTCGTCGGCCGGGGCGTCCTCTGCACCGTCGTCACCGACGATTTCCGCGGCTTCGGTGCCCTCGTCGGCAGCCTCGACATCCACTTCGGCTGCCGCCTCGGCAGAAACACGCTCTTCGGCCAAAGCCTCATTCGTGTCGTTCTCGGGGGTGCTCACTGGGGCACTCGCTTCCTCTCGTCACTCACATACTTCGGATCCACCGGGGCGGATTCCGTCAACCGAACAACCAGGTGACGCCCTTGATGACCACCAGATCCAACACGCCGATGAACGTCACCATGAACACCACGAAGACCAGGACGACGCTGGTGTAGGTGATCATCTGCTTGCGATTGGGCCAGATGACCTTGCGCAGCTCGGCGATGACCTCGCGGAGGAACCGGCGCAGGCGCTTGAAAATGTTTTCCTTGCGCGGCTTGTCGGCGCGATCCTTCTTCGCCGGCTTGACCTTGGTGGTCGTGTCCGACTTCGAGAGTTCCGGTGACTTCACGGAACTCGCGGCGACCTCAGTACCTGCCTGCGAACGACGGCCCTGGCGCTTACCGCTGGGCTTTCCCGAGGGAGTGGCGGAACGCGTGGTGGTGGCGTCGGCCGCGGTGTCGTCGGCACCGTCCGGGCGCGTCGACCCTGAAGTGTCGCCGTCGCGCTTGGCGCGCTCCTCGCTCACGTCGTTCCTCTCAGTCGCTGGCATCCGGGGGCAGGGGCGACAGGACTTGAACCTGCAACCTGCGGTTTTGGAGACCGCTGCTCTGCCAGTTGAGCTACGCCCCTTTGGTCGGGAGACCTGGTCCGAAACTAGCCTCGGACCAATTCTTGACCGACCTCTCTGTGATTACATGACACGCGCGCCACCCTTGCCGGCCATACAGCACCGTAGGGCAGCGCGCAGCGCTGAGTAATCCCAGAAATCTCAGTGTACTTCAAAGCCCCGGAACAAACCCAATCCACCCGGCTGTCAGGCCAGACGGACCGTTGCGGTGGCGCGACCGAAGATCTTCTTTCCCTCGGAACGCGCCACGATCGCGACTACTGCTGTCTTGCTTTCTTCGTCGAGCGATTTCACCTTACCGGTGTACTCGACCTGCGCGGCCTCGTCCTCACGGACGTAGACCGAGCTCGTGAAACGAACGTTGTATTCCTTGACAGCACCCGGATCTCCGAGCCACGACGTGACGAAGCCGCCGCCGAGACCCATGGTGAGCATTCCGTGCGCGATCACGTTGTCCAGACCGGCGAGCTTGACGACCTCGTCGCTCCAGTGGATCGGGTTGGGATCGCCGGACACGCCCGCGTAGTTGACCAGGTCGCCACGCGTGAGCTTCACGATGCGCTCGGGGAGTTCTTCACCCACCGAGACGTCCTCGAACTTACGAAGCGCCATGCATGATCACGTCCTTGACTGCGTGAGCGATGTTCTCGTCGACCTCGCCACCGGTGCGCGCGACGAGCGTCGTCCACGTGGTCTGGACCAGTTCGTCGTACTGATCGGTGACGATGTTCTTGGTGACGATGATGTCGCTGCCGCCCATCTGACGGAACGACTCCAGGTACACGTCACAGACCAGGCGGTCGCCGACCTTGATCGGCTTGTGGAACTCGAGCCGCTGATCGGTCTGGAGAATCTGGCTCGGGTCGTAGCCCGTGACGATCTCCTTGAAGAGACGTCCCTGGGCGATGATGCCGACGAGCGAGATGAACGTCAGAGGAGCGAGGAGACCGTCGTAGCCGAGGCCCTTCGCGGCTTCCTCGTCGTGGTGAGCGGGGTGCCAGTCCTGCACGGCACGCGCATACTCGCGCACCTTCTCGCGTCCGACCTCGTAGAAATCGTCGACGCGGTAGTGGTGCCCGACCATTGCCAGTGCGTGCGCGGCAGGATCAGCAGGAACAGCCTCGGGCACGCATGCCTCTGTCTCTGTCACAGTGTCAGTCACGCGAAAGAACCTCTTCTACCCTTGACGTCAGCGCGTGAGGGCAGCCTAGAGGACTCCCTTCGCGAACGCAGTCCTAGTTCCGGACCGTGTTACTTGGACTCGCGATGCGACTGGTGAGTTCCGCAGTTCGGGCAGAACTTCTTGATCTCCAGGCGATCGGGGTCGTTGCGCCGATTCTTCTTGGTGATGTAGTTGCGGTGCTTGCATACCTCGCAGGCCAAAGTGATCTTGGGCCGAACGTCAGTCGAGGAGGCCACGGGATGCCTTCTTTCGGGTGAATCTGATTACGAACAATCAGGGTGGATCATGCATATTGTGTAGCGGTGACCGGACTTGAACCGGCGACGCAACGATTATGAGTCGTTTGCTCTACCAACTGAGCTACACCGCCTCGGTGTCGAGTGTCGCGCACTAGGCGCTCCACTTCAATCCAGCGAGCCCCCTAACGGAATCGAACCGTTGACCTTTTCCTTACCATGGAAACGCTCTGCCGACTGAGCTAAGGGGGCGTGCTTCGCTCGCACATCGCTGCGCGCTGAAGCCTTGACGAGATTACACAGAGTTCGCGTCCAGAACCAAATTGCCTGGTCAGCGGCTTTCGTATGTCGCTGCACCCGGCAGTTCGGGTCGGCAGCCCACACAGAGCGGGGTGCCGGCCGGACAACCGGTCCCGGCCACGAACGACAGAACCCCGGTGAGCTGTCGCTCACCGGGGTTCTGTGTGTGGCAGATGTAGGATTCGAACCTACGTAGGCATAAGCCGACGGATTTACAGTCCGCTCCCATTGGCCGCTCGGGCAATCTGCCGGGGTTGCACGAGGAGCGCGAAATCTGTGCGAAATCGCTCTCCGCTGCGGAAAGAAGAATACAACGAACGGCCCCCCGTTTTGCAAACCGGGTGGATACGGGCGGTTGCGAACCGATAGCGTCGAATCTGCTCGTCGGCATTCGGCGGGCCCCCGGCCGGGTCGCGGCGGGGAGAACTAGACGAAACCGGGAGTGTGAAGTGGCTGATTCGTCCTTCGATGTGGTGAGCAAGGTGGAGCGTCAAGAGGTGGACAACGCCCTGCATCAGGCCGGCAAGGAGCTGTCGACCCGGTTCGACTTCCGGAACACGGGAGCATCGATCGAATGGTCCGGCGAGGAAACCATCACCCTGACGGCCGACACCGAGGAGCGACTGCTCGCCGCCCTGGACGTCTTCAAGGAGAAACTGATCCGGCGTGACATCTCCCTGAAGGCGTTCGACGCGGGCGAGCCGGCGCAGTCCGGAAAGATCTACAAGCTGTCGGGCAGCCTCGTCCAGGGCATCACCACGGAGAACGCCAAGAAGATCACCAAGAAGATCCGCGACGAGGGCCCCAAGGGCGTCAAGGCGCAGATCCAGGGCGACGAACTGCGGGTGAGCAGCAAGAAGCGCGACGACCTGCAGGCCGTGATCTCCCTGCTGAAGGGTGAGGACTTCGGGATCGCGCTGCAGTTCGTGAACTACCGGTAGAGGCGCTCCGCGCCCGTGCGCCTTTTTGGTTGTAGGAACGACCAGAAAGGCGCACGGGCGGCGAAGCCGCCTACATGCCCGCCATGCGCTCGAGCCGCTCGATCCGGTCGGCCATCGGCGGGTGGGTGGAGAACATCCGGCTCATCTTCTCGCCGGTGCGGAACGGGTTGGCAATCATCAGGTGCGACTGCGCGGCGAGCTGAGGCTCCGGCGGCAGCGGTGCAGCCTGGGTGCCCTGCTCCAGCTTCCGCAGCGCGGACGCCAGCGCCAGGGGGTCGCCGGTGAGTTCTGCGCCCGACTGGTCGGCCTGGTACTCCCGCGACCGCGACACCGCGAGTTTGACGACCGTCGCGGCGATGGGCCCGAGCAGCGACACCAGGAGCAGCGCGATCGGGTTGGCGCCCTGTCCCCCGCCGCGTCCGCCGAACATGTTGGCGAACATGGCGAAGTTCGCGAGTCCCGACACGACGGCGGCCATGGCACCGGCGACGGAGGAAATCAGGATGTCGCGGTTGTAGACGTGCGACAGCTCGTGTCCGAGCACGGCCCGCAACTCTCGTTCGTTGAGAATCTGCAGAATGCCGCTCGTGACGCACACCGCGGCGTGGCGCGGACTGCGCCCGGTGGCGAAAGCGTTGGGCGCGGACGTGGGGCTGATGTAGAGCCGCGGCATCGGCTGGTGCGCGGTGGTGGCCAGTTCCCGGACGATGCGGTAGATGACCGGCGCCTGCACCTCGGTGATCGGCTGGGCGTGCATGGCCTTGAGCGCCATCTTGTCGCTGTTGAAGTACACGTACGCGTTCATTCCCACCGCGAACACGATCGCCAGCAGCAGGATGGTGGGGTTGCGGAACAGCGCGCCGATGAACACGATCAGCGCTGACATGCCGACCAACAGAACCAGAGTCTTCGCCCCGTTTGCGTAGCGCACGTCACGCCTTCCTTGTCGTTGTCACCCGATCACGTCACCCGAGTTTCGGGATCTTGATCATTCAACGAAACACGGTGGTGGGACGGTTCCCGCTCGGACGACGAGAAATCGGGTGAAGACGAGTTCGGTTACTGACGATACGGCTCAGCCGACGCGCTCGATCGTGTAATCGACGAGCTTGACGAGGGCGTCGTTGGCGGGGCCCTGCGGCAGCTCGGCGAGCTGCGCGCGTGCCTGGACCGCGAACTCCTCCAGCTTCGCCTTGGCGGCGGCCATGCCGGGTGACCGTTCGAGGAGCGCGAGCGCCTCCGCGACGTCGTCGTCGTTGGTGACGGGGCCGTCGAGGAGCACCCGGAGGCGATCGGCGTCGGGTCCCTCGTCGCGCAGCGCGTACAGCACGGGCAGCGTGTGGACGCCCTCACGCAGGTCGGTTCCGGGTGTCTTGCCGGACTGGGCGGACACCGAGGAGATGTCGATGATGTCGTCGGAGATCTGGAAGGCGGTGCCCACGGCGTCGCCGAGGCGTTCGAGCCGCTTCACGTGGTCGGCGTCCGCGCCGGAGAAGGTGCCGCCGAAGCGTCCGCACGCCGCGATGAGCGAGCCCGTCTTCTCCCACACGACCTTGAGGTAGTGCTCGACCGGATCCTGCTCGCCGCGAAGCCCGATCGTCTCGCGCATCTGGCCGGTGACGAGTTCGGCGAACGTCTCGGCGATGATGCGCACCGCCTCGGGTCCCAGCGTCGAGACGAGACGGGACGCGTGCGCGAACAGATAGTCGCCGGCGAGGATCGCAACGCTGTTGCCCCACCGCGAGTTCGCGCTGGGTGCACCGCGGCGCATCGACGCCTCGTCCATCACGTCGTCGTGATACAGCGTGGCGAGGTGGACCAGCTCGACGACGGTGGCCGCCGTGACCACCGACGGGTCGGAGGCCTTCGGTCCGAGCTGGGCGGTGAGCACCGTGAACAGCGGACGGAAACGCTTGCCTCCCGCCTTCGCGAGATGCAACGCCGCCTCCGTGAGGAAGTCCTCCCCGTCGGAGAGCTCACTGACCAGCAGTTCCTCGACTTGCTTCAGTCCTTCACGGACCGTGGCAGCGAGCTGCGGGTCGCCGAGATCGATCCCGGCGACCGTAGTGCCCACTACAGCGTCGGCAGCGGTGTGTGCTGCGCCCTCGGTGCTCACGTTCTCAGTACCCATCCTGTCGTCAGTGACGGCTTGTGCTGCGCCCTCGGTGCTCACGTTCTCAGTACCCATCCTGTCGTCAGTGACGGCT